>JASIJN010000293.1 GCA_030050125.1 Streptosporangiaceae bacterium
TTCACGCCGGCCGAGACGATCACCGCGGCGCAGGTGCTGCTCAGCCGGCTCGCCACCGGGCACTGGGACGATCAAGCCCTGCAACCGTCGAACTTGAACGCGCAGGCGGCCGCTTTGGGCGCGTCAGCGAATATCTACTCATCGGACGGGCAGATCGTGCCCACGCCGCCGGCCTTCGTGGCCTACCGGCCCGCCCCCTACCTGCGGCCGTACGACCTGGGCGGGGACGGCCCCGGCGGCGCGGGGTGATCCGGCCGGCGCCCGGGCGCCGGCCGGTCGTGGTGGTCGCTAGCGGCGCTGGCCCGGCTTGGCCCGCTTCAGCACCCGCCAGGTGATCAGCGCGAAGACCGCCGTGAGCACCACCATCATGGCCACGTCCAGCGACCAGGTGTTGAGGGAGTGTTTCCACAGCGAATCCGGCTTGACTCCCGGCGTGATCACATTGAGGTTGGCCGTGGAAGCCACCGCGGCGTAGCCCCAGCGGGACGGGAACAGCCAGGAGGCCTGCAACAGCCCCGGCCTCCCGGCGATCGGGAACGCCCCTCCGGTGAAGACGACCTGCGCCATGACGGAGACGAACAGCAGCACCAGGGTCGTCTCGGACGAATTGACCAGCGCCGAGATCAGCAGGCCCAGGGCCATCGAGGCGATCGCGAGCACGGCCATGGCCAGCACCAGCTCCAGCAGCGGCGCGCTCTTGAGCAGGACTCCCGACCTCGGCGTTGGCTTGCCCGCCAGCCCGATCACCGTCATCAGGGCCGCCTGCAGCGCGCTCAGCACGCCCAGCACGAGCAGCTTGGACCACAGGTACGCGCCAGCCGACAGGCCGGCGGCCCGTTCTCGGGTGTAGATCGAGCGTTCCTTGATGATCTCCCTGATCGAGTTGAGCGCCCCGATGAAGCAGGCGCCGATGGCCAGGATCAGCAGCACCTCTTGCGCGTTGGTATTGCTGCCTGGCCCCCCGCCCAGGCCCAGCTTGGAGGAGACGAGCTGCAGGATTCCCGCCAGGGCGACCGGGGCCGCGATCGCGCTGACCAGATAGAACCGGTCCGACGCGATGACCGCCAGGTACCTCCGGCACAGCGTGGACAGCTGGGACAGGTGGTTGCGCCGGCGCGGCGGCGGGACGACCTGCCTGGGCCCGGTCGGCGAGGCAGGTGCGTTCATGCCGCTGGCGACGTACTGCGCGTACAGCGGGGACCGCTTGAACTCGCCGGCCCAGTCCCGGCCCGGCTCGGCCTCGAACGCCTGGAACACCTCGGCCCAGCCGGGCTGGCCGAAGTGCCGCAGGCCCTCGCGCGGCGGGCCGAAGAACGCCACCTTCCCGCCGGGCACCAAGACCAGCAGCCGGTCGCAGAGGTCCAGGTTGGCCACGCTGTGCGTGACCACGATCACCGTCCGGCCGTCGTGAGCCAGGTCGGCCATCATCTCCATCACCGACTTGTCGAGCCCCGGGTCGAGGCCGGACGTGGGCTCGTCCAGGAACAGCAGCGACGGCTTGGTGAGCAGTTCGAGCGCGACGCTGACCCGCTTGCGCTGGCCGCCGGACAGGGCCGAGGCCCGGGTCTGGGCGTGCGCGGTGAGGCTGAGCTCCTGGAGCACCTCATCGACCCGCTCGTTCCGCTCCCGGGCGTTGGTGTCCTTCGGGAACCGCAGTTCGGCGGCGTAGCGCAGCGCACGCCGCGCGGTCAGCTGCGTGTGCATGATGTCTTGCTGTGGCACCAGCCCGATCCGGTGCTTCAGCTCGTCGTAGTTCTTGTAAAGATCACGGCCGTCGTAGAGCACGGAACCCTGGCCGGCGGGCGACATGCCGGTCAGCGCGCCGAGCAGGGTCGACTTGCCGGCGCCGCTGGGCCCGATGACGCCGAGCAGGCAGCGCTCGCCGAGCGGGAAGCTCACATGATCGAGCAGTATCTTTCCGCTGGGGATCTTGACGGTCAGGTCCTGCACGTTCAGCGAGATGTCGCCGGTGTCGATGAACTCCTGCAGTTCCTGGCCGACCAGGCGGAACGTGGCCGGTCCGATGCCGATCAGATCCGCCTCGGTCACGGGGGCGGCGGTAATCCGCTGGCCGTTGACGAACGTGCCGTTGTGGCTGCCGAGGTCGACGATCTCGTAGCCGCCGCGACTGGACCGGCGCAGCTCGGCGTGGTAGCGGGAGACGCTCAGGTCGGAGACGACCACCTCGTTGTCGTTGGCCCGCCCGATCCGCAGCACCCGGGTGGGCAGCCGCATGATCGCGCTGGGCTGCCGCGAGATGCTCGAGCTGCCGGGAGAGGGCTGCCCGTAGGAGCCCGCGCCCGCCGCAGACGGAACCGGCCTGTCGGCGGGCGGCTGGTAGGGCGGAGCCGCAGGCGGCTGGTAGGGGGGAGCAGCGGGCGGCTGGTAGGGCGCAGCAGCGGGCGGCTGGTAGGCGGGACCGGCCGACGGCACGGCCGCCTCCGGCCGCCCGGCCAGCGGCTGGGCTATGGCCGTGGGCGGATTCGCGGTCGGCGCCCCCGACTGCGGCGGCGCGGCAACGGAGCACCAGAGCCGCTGCCCGTCCTCGGGATGACCGAGCCGCAGCACGCAGTCGTTGGTGATCTCGACTCGCTGCACCCGCTGGGCGCCGAGGAAGGTCCCGTTGGTGCTGCCGACGTCCTCGAGCAGCCAGGTGGCGCCCTCCAGCCGGAGCACGGCATGGCGCCACGACACCCGGGCCTCGTCGATCACGATGTCCGATTCGGGGTTGCGGCCGATGGTGTAGCTGGGTCCTGCCTCCAGGCTCCGATCAGACCCCTGCGTGCGCACGACAAGCGCCGGCGTATTGGACGAGATCTCCCGCTCGATGGTCACCTGATAACTGTAGAGCGATGTGACCCGTAGAAGCATCAGGTGATCTGGGCTCGCCCGGGTTCGTGGCTTTTTACCGCCCGATGATCTTGCTAACCGGCGGCAACTGGCTCGGCACAGTCGTCCCGTTCCCGCCCGGTTTCGGATACGGTCGTGGTGATTGGAGGAGGGGGCGGGTGAGCGACGAGTTTCCCTCGGCATTCAGCGAGTTCGGCATTGGCTCGCAGATTGCCGGCTATCGGCTCGAGGAGCAGATAGGCCGGGGCGGGATGGCTGTCGTCTACCGGGCCTACGACCCGCGGCTGGACCGCCGTGTCGCGCTCAAGATCCTGGCTCCGGGGCTGGCCCAGGACGACGCGTTCCGGCGGCGGTTTATCCGCGAGTCGCGCGCCGCGGCGGCCGTTGATCATCCCAATATCATCCCGGTCTTCGAGGCTGGCGAAGCCAATGACGTGCTCTTCATCGCCATGCGCTTCGTGCACGGCGGCGACGTCCGCAAGCTGCTCGACGCGGCGGGCCCGCTGCCGCCGTCGCGAGTGGCGGACATCACATCCCAGGTGGCGTCCGCGCTGGACGCCGCGCACGAGCGCGGTCTCGTGCACCGCGACGTCAAGCCGGGCAACATGCTGCTCGACCATGCGATCGGCAGCGGCCGTCAGGATCACGTCTACCTGTCCGACTTCGGGCTCAGCAAGCAGTCGCTCGGCGAGACCGCCCTGACCTCCCAGGGCCAGTTTCTCGGCACCCTGGACTACATCGCGCCCGAGCAGGTCGAGGGGCACGGGGTCGACGGGCGGGCCGATCAGTACGCGCTGGCCTGCGCCACCTTTGAACTGCTGTCCGGCGCGCCCCCGTTCCGGCGCGAGGGCGGGCTGGCCGTGGTGTGGGCCAAGCTGTCCGAGCCCCCGCCGCGGCTGAGCCAGCGCCGCCCGGACCTGCCGGCCACCGTCGACGCGGTCATGAACCGCGCCCTGGCCAAGGAGCCGGCCGACCGCTTCCCCAGTTGCGGCGAGTTCGCCGCGGCCCTGCGCGAGGGGCTCGGGCTCCGGCCGGGCGAC
>JASIJN010000294.1 GCA_030050125.1 Streptosporangiaceae bacterium
TTCTCATATGGCACCGCCGACGGGGGGGCCTCGCGGCCCAGCCAATAACGTGGATGGTCCTTCCATGCTGAAAGAGCAGCAGCGCTGGCGTCATCCACCCTATTGAAGATCGGTTCCCGGCGTGTTTCACGGGCTCGGGCCGGGCTGGAGCCGGATGCGAAACGCCGACCCTGAGCCGCATCACGGCCTGCGTCACCAGACCGACGGGAGCGTCGGCAAATGTTCCGCGGAATACTGGCTGTATTTACTGCGATAAATTCAATATTGCAGTAGCAATTACTAGCTGGCAGACTCAGCGCATGGCGCAACGGGGAATCAGGCCATTTACTAACCGCAGTAAATCGAATTCCGAATATCGGGACGCGGCGGCTACCTTCCGAAGCGGCGATGACACTTTAGCCGCGCAGCGCCGCAACGGGCGGCTGTACCTGACCGGCCTGGCCGTGTCGGTGATCGGCAACAACGCCATGTCCCTGGCTGCGGGCATCTGGGTGAAGTCGCTCACCGGCAGCAGCGGCGAGGCTGCCCTCGTCTCGGTGTGCGTCTACGCTCCTTCCCTGGCCGGACCGCTGGCCGGAGCGGTGGCCGACCGGGTGCGCCGCCGCCGGTTCCTTATGCTTCTGAACCTCGTCTCCGCCGCACTGGTCCTGCCGCTTCTTGCCGTCAGCGGGCCCGGTTCGATCTGGATCATCTTCGGGGTGATGACCTGGTATGGCATCCACTTGACGCTCTCCGACCCGGCCGAGAACGCGCTCTTCGCCGTCATGCTGTCCCGGGAGCTGCGGCAGGAATTGAACGGGCGGAGCCTCGGGCTCCAGGAGGCCGGCCGACTTGTGTCGCCGCTGATCGGTGCGGGTCTGTTCGCCCTGGTCGGCGGCGGCACGGTGAGTGTCTTCGACGCGGTCACGTTCGTGATTGCGGCGCTGATGCTCTCCCGGATCCGCCTGCGGGAACCCAGGCAAGTGCCGCAGCCGAGACACTGGCGGGCCGACCTGCTGGCCGGATTCGGTCAGGTCCGCCGCACACCGGAGCTGCGCCGGCTGCTTCCAGCCGCATCGATCGTCATGAGCTTCTCCGCGGTGCTGGTCGCAGCGCAGTACAGCCTCGTACAGGGCGTCGGCGAGCCTCCCAGCTTCCTGGGGGTATTCAGTGCCGGGCTTGGCGCGAGTTCGATCGTCGCGAGTATGGCCAGCGGCCGGCTGCTGCGGTCTGCCGGCGAAAGGTGGCTGGCGGTCCTTGGAATGGCAAACTTCGCCCTCGGCAACGCGATGCGCGCTGCCGGCTGGCTTCCGCTAGCCATAGCTGGCTCGGTTGTGCTCGGGTTCGCGCTGCCCTGGTTGTTCCTTGCCCTGCTGAACCTGACGCAGCGCAGCACCCCGGCGGATTTGCAGGGCCGGGTGTCCGCAGTCGTCACCCTCGTTTTCTTCGGCCCGCAAGCTCCCCTCCAAGCCCTGGGCGCCCTCGTCATCCGCTACGCCACCTACCAGCAGCTCTACCTGGCAGGCGCGGCCGTCGCGGTGGGCACTGCGATCGTCTTCACCTGGACCGGCCGGCGGCGCCTCTCGCACGATGCGCCCGACGCGCAGCGCCAAGGTTTGTGAGGGCGCAAAGCCGTGCTGGCGCCGGCGAAACTCGCTGGCGTACGGGACAAACCCGGGCATAGGCTGCCCGCCGTGACCTGGATTGCACCCGGTGTCGAGCGTTCAGAGGATTATCCGGCGCGGCGCAACGAACCTGAACGGGAGATGCTCGTCGACTGGCTCGACTGGCACCGGGCCACTCTGCTGCGCAAATGCGCGGGGCTGGATGCTGCGCGGCTGGCCGAGCGCGCCGTGCCGCCGTCGAACCTCTCCCTGCTCGGCCTGGTCCGGCACCTCAGCGAGGCCGAGCGCGGGTGGGTCAGGCAGACCTTCCGCGGTGAGCAGGTACCCGACCTGTACTACCGCTCCGATGCCCCGGACGCGGACTTCGAAGAGGCGGACCCGGCCGGCGCCGAGGAGGACTTCGAGCGGTACCGGGCCGAGTGCCGGGCCGTCGATAACGCGCTGAAGGGCGCGAACCTGGACGACACGTTCACGTTCCGGGAGAACATCATCTCGGTGCGGTGGATGTGGCAGCACCTCGTGGAGGAGTACGCGCGCCACAACGGGCACGCCGACCTGCTGCGGGAGGCTATCGACGGCTCGGCCGGCCTGTGAGCCTGGCCCAGCGCTTGCCGGGCTCCAGTGCCGTTGAGGTCGGTCGCTGCCGGGGACGGCCAGGCTCACCGTCGCCGTGGTGCTCGTTGGCGTGGCGTCGGGGGTTCGGCACGAAGGAGGGGCAAGAAGAGCTCGTCGACGATCTCGATCAAGCTCTGGTCGGGCAAGGCGGCGCGGTTCATGATGAGGTCGTGACGCACGAGATCGACGGGGAGCGATGCGATGCGGGGGCTGAGGCGATCGGGGTCGATGTCGCCGCGCGCGGCGGCACGGTCCAGGATGGCCTGCATGGCGGTTGGCTGTCCGGCGAGCGCTCGTTCCCGGACGGCCGCTGGGGGTAGTCCGGTCTCGTTGAAGTAGTCGGCGATCAGGAAGCTGAAGACGCCGGCGAGCTCGCCGCCCCGCGCGGAGAGATACCGAAGCAGCGCCAGGACATCTCCTCGGAGTGTTCCGGTGTCTGGAATCTCAGTGGGCGCGAGCTGCGTGCGATGCCGGAGGGCCGCGAGCACGAGCTCGGGACGGTTCGGCCATCGTCGGTACAGCACGGCCCGGCTGGTCTTGGCCCGAGAGGCGACGCCCTCCATCGTGAACGCGCCGTACCCCACCTCGGTCAGCTCGCTCCAGGCGGCGTCCAGCAGCGCCGCTTCGAGCTGGGCCCCCCGGCGGCGGGTCGCCGGGCCCGGCCTGCGTCCTGGCCCGGGCCGACCGGGCGCGGTTGCCTCCGCTGCCATAGGTGCTCCTTAAGAATCACTTGTGTCTCTTATGGTCTTACGGTATCGTGGCCTAAGAGTCACCCTTGTATCTTATGTAGAAGGTGCTTGTGACTAGTTCGAGCGACAACGAACCGCTGGACCCGGCGTTCATCAAGCTCGCCGTGATCTTGCTGGTCGGGGTGGTGATGGTCGTGTTCGACGCGACCATCGTCAACGTGGCGATCGATGTCTTGGCCCGCGGCCTGCGCACATCGGTGTCGAACGGCCAGTGGACGATCAGTGGCTATGTGCTCGCGCTCGGCATGGTCGTTCCGGTCGCGGGGTGGGCCAGCGGGCGCTTCGGCGCCAAGCAGGTCTGGATAGGAGCGCTGGCGCTGTTCATGGTCGGCTCGATCCTGTCGAGCCTGGCGTGGGACATCGGCGCGCTGATCGCCTTCCGGGTGCTGCAGGGCATCGGCGGCGGTCTCATGCTCCCCATCTTGCAGAACTTGCTGGTCGAGGCGGCCGGCGGACGCAAGCTCGGCCGGATCATGGCGCTGATCAGTCTTCCCACGCTGTTCGGGCCGATCGTGGGGCCGGTCGTGGGTGGCCTCATCGTCAGCCACCTCTCGTGGCGGTGGATCTTCTGGGTCAACGTGCCGTTCTCTCTCACCGGCCTCGTGCTGGCCTGGCGCGGCCTCAAGCCCAGCACCCCGCGCAAGGGCGCATACCTTGACGTCACCGGCCTGGTCCTGCTCTCGCCCGCCCTTGCCGCGATCCTGTACGCGGCCACCGAGGCCGGGATCAAGGGAGGCTTCGGCCACAGCATCGTCATCGTCCCGCTCGCCGCCGGTACCTGCCTGCTCGCCGCCTTCGCGTTCCACGCACTGCGCACCCGCCGACCGCCGCTCGTGGACCTGCGACTGTTCAAGGCGCGCTCCTTCTCGGCCGCGACCTCGCTGATATTCCTGTCCGGCTTCGGCACCTTCGGAGCGCTGTTGCTCCTGCCGCTCTACTACCAGCAAGTGCGCGGCCAAAGCGCGCTTGACGCCGGCCTCCTGCTGGCACCGCAAGGCCTCGGGATGCTGCTCACCAGGAGCAAGGCCGGAACGCTCACCGACCGCATCGGCGCACGCCCGATCGTGCTCGCCGGCGTCGTGCTCACCGCGGCCGGCACCGCCGCCTACACCCAGGTCGGCGTCCACACCAACGAAATCCTCCTCGGCCTCAGCCTCGTCGTGCGAGGCGCCGGCCTCGGCGCCGTGACGATCCCGGTCATGGCCGCCGCCTACCTCGGGCTGCCGCCCGGCCAAGTACCCCACGCCAGCAGCGTCACTCGAATCGCGCAACAGGTCGGCGGCTCGTTCGGCACCGCCATCCTGGCGATGATCCTCGCAACCCAATTCCACACCCACCACGGCCTCACCGGCGAGGCCACAGCGTTCGGCACCGCGTTCTGGTGGGCACTCGGGCTCACCGTCATCGCGATCATCCCCGCTCTGGCACTACCCCGACAGAGCAAAGACCAGCCCGACGACGCGCGCCAAACACCTCAGCCACGGCCAGAAGGCGGCGGGAGCGAGCACCCAGGCCTAGTGCGCTGACCACTACAGACCACCAGACCCCGGTGTTGGCGAGGATGGGCATGATCCCGCGTCACGGCGGGACTCGCAATCCTGGCCGCCGCACGCTCCGAGCAGGGCTGTCGCCGCGCCAATCGGTCGCCGCAAGATGACAACTGCTGCTATGCCGGATCCGGTCCCAACCAGGGGTGCAGCACGGCGATGTCGGTCTTGGTGAAGTCATCTCCGGTGCACAGAATGGGGTACCCAGTTCGTTCGGCTAGCGCGTAGGTGAAGCAGTCACCGAAGTTCAGCCCAGCTGGATGCCTCCCTTTGCCATAACGGCGCCAGCCGCTCATCGCTCGGGCGGCCAGGTCTGCGTCCACGGGCACGATGTCGATCTCCGCGTCACGGAGGAAGCGATCGACAACGTCCTGCCCGGCAGGCCAGAGCCTGGCCTCGATGGCGATGCCCAGTTCGACCCGGATGGCGGCAGGCATCAGACGGGCGAGGGCATCCTCAAGGTGAGCCCTGAGCACGTCGGCCTCCTGCTCACCGAGGATGACCGCCACGGCTGCCGACGTGTCGACGACAAGGCTTCCCCGGGTCGGCTGCACCGGCTGCGTCAACGCGGTAGGCCAATATGGTCGTAGCCGACGATCTCCTCTGGTGCCCGGCTATCGGCAACTGGCAGGGCTGCTACGTCCGCCGCAAGGCGTGCCAATCGCGCTCTCATACTGGCCGCGTGCCTGGCGTGTTCACGGTCGAGCCGTTCCCTGAGCGCGATCACGACGGCCTCGGTCAGCGTCTCGCCTGTCTCGGCAGCCAACTGCCTGGCTAGCCGGTCTGCCTCGTCGCTCTTGATGCTCAGCGCCATGGAAGAAGTATAGACTGGATAGCAGACTTCTACCACGTACGCCGCCCTGAGCATTCCCGATCGACCTCGATGAGGAACATCCGCGTCCTGCTCCGGAGACGGGAACGTCACCGCCGACTCGACGCAAGAATCACCGGGGAGCCCAGCCAGCGACCTGACAGAAGTGGTGTAGCTCTTGAGCGTCCTTGGGTTCTTGCCCGTTGCCTGCCTCAAGGCCAGTTGCCACGAGGGCAAGGGTGCGCAGCCTCGTTGCCTGCCGCCGGTCCGTCGCTGTAGGACCGGTATGCTCATGACGCGGCGT
>JASIJN010000295.1 GCA_030050125.1 Streptosporangiaceae bacterium
GCTCTGCGGTTAAGATTTAGCCGCCTGCAACCGGCCCGATCTTAACCACTAAGCGGGAGCCGAGGCCGGAGGCGAGCGAGGAGGAAACGGCGTGACCTGGACCTGGCAGCTGGAGAAGGAAGACGGCACCGTGCTGACGTCGCGCGGGCTGCCGAAGGAGTCCTTCGGCAGCCAGGGCGATGCCGAGAGCTGGATCGGCGAGAACTGGCGCTCGCTGCTGGACGCCGGGGTCGACCAGGTGACCCTGCTGGACGACGGCCGGGCCGAGTACGGCCCGATGAGCCTGCACCCGGAGACCTAGCGGGCGGCCCGCCGCGACCGGCGGCCCGCTCCGGTCAGTCCCGCGTCCGGGGGCTGGATGTCGCGGCCGGGTCGGTGAAGATCACCGGGCCGAGCACCTCGTCGATCCTGGCCATCAGGTCGGGTTCGAGCCGGACGCCGGAGGCCCGGACGTTCTCGCGCACCTGCTCCGGCCGGGTCGCGCCGATGATCGCGGCCGCGACGTTCGGGTTCTGCAGCGTCCAGGCCACGGCGAGCTGGGCCATCGTGAGGCCGGCCTCGCGGGCGAGCGGCTCGAGTTCCTGCACCCGGGTCAGGGTGTCGTCGGTCAGCAGGCTCTGGATGAACCTCGACCCGGCCGGGTCCACGGCGCGCGAGCCGGCCGGCGGCGCCGCGCCGGGCCGGTACTTGCCGGTCAGCACGCCCTGCGCGACCGGCGAGAACACGATCTGGCCCAGGCCCTCCTTCTGGCACAGCGGGATCACCTCGGCCTCGATGACCCGCCAGAGCATGCTGTACTCCGGCTGGTTCGAGACGATCCGGTCGAACCCCATCTCCGCGGCGATCCGCAGCGCCGCCGCGATTTCCTCGGCGCGCCACTCGGAGACGCCCACGTAGAGCACCTTGCCCTGGCGGACCAGGTCGTCGAAGGCGCGCAGCGTCTCCTCCAGCGGCGTCTCGTGGTCGAACCGGTGCGCCTGGTAGAGGTCCACGTAGTCGGTCTGCAGCCGCCGCAGCGAGCCGTGCGCCGACTCGATGACGTGCTTGCGGGACAGGCCGACGTCGTTCGGGCCAGGGCCCACGGGCCAGTACACCTTGGTGGATATCTCGAGTGACTCGCGCCGCACCCCGTGCAGCGCCCGGCCCAGTATCTCCTCGGCCCTGGTGCCCGCGTAGACGTCCGCGGTATCGAAGGTGGTGATGCCCTCGTCCAGCGCCGCGCTCACGCAGGCCTTCGCCGCCGTCTCCTCGATCTGCGAGCCGTGGGTGATCCAGTTGCCGTACGCGATCTCGCTGACCTTCAGCCCGCTGCGGCCGAGATGACGGTATTCCATGACATCCGACCCTAGCCGCCGGGCTTCGCCCGGCGCGGCGAGGTCAGATCTTCTCGCCGGGCTTGACCCGCGGTGCGGGCATCCGGAGCCGGCGGATCTGGGTCGAGCGGATGGCCACGTACATGCGCAGGCCCCTGGTGCTCTCGCCGGGGAAGCGCTGCTTCGCCAGCTTGATGACCCGGTTACCGACGAAGTAGCTCTCCACCACGATCACCAGCAGCAGGAGCAGCACCAGGTAATCGAGCTCGGCCGACTTCCGCAGCGACGGGATGAACAGCAGGATCAGCAGGATCAGCACCCCGAACATGTAGAACTCGCTGATGCTGCGGCGGGAGTCCACGTAGTCGCGGGCCAGCGCCCGGACCGGGCCCTGGTCCTTGCGCGGCAGGGCCCAGCTCTCGCCGCGCCGCATGGCCTCCGTCCGGCGGGCGCGGCCGACCCGGTCCCGGTCGCGCGACTGCTGATAGGCGGCCTTCTTGTCGGTCGGCGCGGTATACGGCTGGCGCCGCCGGCGCTCCGCCTCGCTGCGCTTGGGCGTGGGCCGGCCCTTGCTCTGGGTCTGGCCGGCCCGGTCGGAGCTGGCGGGCTCCTCGGGGACCTGGTCGGCCACCTCGGGCTCGGCGGCTGAACGTCGTCGGAACACCTGATCAGCATACCGGGGCGAACGCCTCGGACCGCCAGGCCGAAGAGCCTAGATGGCCACGTGGATGACGGGGTCTGCCGGCCGTCGTAGGGTGGAACGGAGCACCTGTCGGCAACCTCCGTTGCCTTGCGCAGCAAGCTGGTTCGCGCCGCTACCGTGGTGTACGAGAGCGGTGAAAAAACTGAGGGGATGGTCGCGCTTATGGGCGTGATGAAGCGGGTTTCGATGATGTTCCGCGCCAAGGCCAACAAGGCACTTGACAGGATGGAAGATCCCCGGGAAACCCTGGATTACTCGTACCAGACGCAGCTGGAACTGCTGCAGAAGGTCCGTCGCGGCGTCGCCGATGTGGCCACCTCGCGCAAGCGCGTCGAGCTGCAGATCAACCAGCTGCAGCAGTCATCGGACAAGCTGGACCGGCAGGCCAGGGACGCGCTCGCGGTCGGCCGGGAGGACCTGGCCAGGGACGCCCTGACCCGCAAGGCCGGGGTGGCCAGCCAGCTGAACGACCTCAACACGCAGTATCAGTCGCTGCAGGGCGAGGAAGAGAAGCTGACCGGCGCCTCGCAGCGGCTCCAGGCCAAGGTGGACGCCTTCCGCACCAAGAAGGAGACCATCAAGGCGACGTACACGGCGGCCGAGGCGCAGACCCGGATCAACGAGGCCTTCACCGGCATCTCCGAGGAGATGGGCGACGTCGGCCTGGCCATCCAGCGCGCCGAGGACAAGACGGCGCAGATGCAGGCGCGGGCCGGGGCGATCGACGAGCTGATGGCGTCGGGAGCGCTCGACGACATGGTCGGCGGGCCGCACGACGACATCCAGGCCGAGCTCGACCGGATGGGCGCGGGCCACGACGTCGACGCCGAGCTGGCCCGGCTGAAGGGGGAGCTGGCCCAGGGCAGCGCGCCGAAGCAGATCGAGGGGGGCGAGCACGCCGACGGGGCATCGGCCGCCGGGCCGGCCGGGGCGGTGAGCGACGGCCAGCCGGCCCAGGCGTCGCCCGCCGATCAGCCGCAGGCGGGTGACGGGGCATGATCGTCCGGATCCTCGGCGAGGGCCAGCTGCACGTGGACGACACGGCCGCGGCCGAGCTGAACGAGCTGGACTCCAAGCTCGAGGCCGCGGTCGAGCGGAACGACGAGTCGGGGTTCGATCCCGCGCTCGCTGAGCTGCTGGCCAGGGTGCGGGCGATCGGCAGGCCGCTGGAGCCGGGGAGCCTGGAGCCGTCCGAGCTCATCCTGCCGGGCGAGGGCGCGTCCATGTCCGAGGTCCGCAGGCTGCTCTCGGGAGACGGGCTGATCGCGGGCTGAGTCTACCCGCGGGTAACAAATCCCGGCCGATGCGGAACGTCCTGGCCCTCCGCCGCGTTGTACCGGATAGCCGGCGAACGCCGGGCGGCTGGCCCGGCGCGTTGCTGCGCGAGTCAGAGGTCTTGCGCAGACCACTCCGGCGGCTGAGATGTAATGAGGTTATACGGCTCGCCGGATGAGCCGCAGATGAAACGGAGGCGCCGCAGATGGCGCGCACTCGCTACGCAAGCGACCCGGGGCTGATCGCGCGGATGGGCTTGACGATGTTCCTGCTCGGGGCCGCGCTAGTCGGGTTCGTCATTGCCCTGTACTTCGTGCTGTTCGCGTATGCCGACCGGCACGGCGGCGCCAGCGGCAGCAGCGACGGGCTGGTCGTGATCTCGGTGCTGATCGGCCTGGCCATCGCGTTCGGCGGATACTGGTGGTCCGACAAGATCGCCCTGAGCACCGCCAGGGCGCACCTGGTCACCCCGCAGCAGGCGCCGGAGCTGCACGCGATCGTCGACCGGATCTGCGCCCTGGCCGACATGCCCAAGCCCCGCGTGGCCATATCGCCGATGAACGTGCCAAACGCCTTCGCGACCGGCCGCAGCAGCAAGGTGGCCGTGGTCTGCGTCACCCAGGGCCTGATGCAGCGGCTGGACGCCAAGGAACTTGAGGGCGTGCTCGCGCACGAGATGTCGCACGTGGCGCACAAGGACGTCGCGGTGATGACGATCGCCTCGTTCCTGGGCATCATGGCCGCGCTGCTGGTCCGGATGGGCTTCTACGCCGAGCTGTTCGGCGGCGGCCGCGGCCGCGGCGGCCGCGGCGGCAACAACGCGGGCGGGTACACCGCGCTGATCATGCTGGCCGTCATGCTCATCGGCATCGTGACGTACGCGGTCAGCTTCCTG
>JASIJN010000034.1 GCA_030050125.1 Streptosporangiaceae bacterium
GTGAAGTCCGGGCCCGCGCTTGCTTCGGTGACTCTCGACGAACGCTGGGCACACCTGCGCGACGGCGACTTCGTGGTCATCGACAAGGAACGCGACGTCATGCCCATCGCGAACAACCCCGGCCGGGAGCGCCGGCTGTGGGACGCCACCGCCGAGCTTCTGCGGTGGACAGCACAAGCAGACAGCTAGGGTCCACTGCAGGCACTGCATTCCGGCTCCACAAACATCAGCGCTGGCGGACTAGGCCGTGGTTGACGCTGGAGACCGAGAACCCGTGACCGGCGGCCATCAGCAGGGCGAAACCGCCGGTGGCGCAGATTCCACCAACCCCGCCCGCTGGATCGCTCGGTCGGCGGCAGATGTGCGTGTTCGGGGTGGTATGGCTGCGTCGAACCGCGATGATGGCACCGGCGGCCTGGTGGCTCATCAGCGCCGCGGGTCAGGCAGCTGGATGGGAGGACAGGATGGGCCAGCAGCCCGGTCCGCTCGGCGCCGATGTTTCGGTCACGCACATTCTCGTGGTCGCTGACCCGGCGGCCTCTCGTGATTTCTGGGTGAATGTCCTGGGCGCGGAACTGTACCGGGAGTACGGCGGCACGAGCGTCGTGCTCAAGTTCGAGGGGACCTGGCTCTTGCTGGTCAGCGCAGGAGGCCCGACCGCGGACAAGCCCGGGGTCACCTTCGGGCCGCCGGCTGACCCGGATCAGGTCAGTCACGCCATGACGCTACGGGTCGCTGACTGCCGCGCGGCCTATACAGCATTGGCGGCCCGGGGGGCGACCTTCCTCACTCCGCCGCATGATTGGGGCAGCGAGATCCGGTGCTTCCTTCGAGACCCCGACGGCCACCTCGTGGAGATCAGCGAGTCCATACCCACCTAATTTCTCCTATCTGGTATATTGGATATTCCATACTAACTTTGCACCGGCACAGGTCCTGGCGGAATGTTCACCTCTACCCTTAACCACTGACATTTCCGGTTTATGCTCGGTGGGCAGCGATGCCGATTAGGGCCCTGCTGACCGGGGTCTGCTGCTGCACCGCAGCGCTCCGCACGAGCGAGGGGGGTCGCCAATGAAATGTCTCATGTTACGCATTGTGGTAGTTACGGTTTCGGTGGCGTTTGGCTGCGTCGCGTGCTCGAACTCGCCGCACAGCGAACCCGAAGCGCCTGCGCCGGGTCCCGTGCCTGCCGCTGCCGCGAGAGTGGCGACGAATGTCGTGTCGCGGGATCCAGCGACCGTGCGGAACTCTCTGGCGCTCATTTACTCGACGCAGGTCAACGCCGCTGCCTTGGCACCGACTGGGACGCAGATGCGCGTACAGCCAGGCACCTGGCAACAAAACGGGGATGAGGCACGCCTGCGTGCCGTCGTCACAGTGCCGCACCGGAAGCCCGTTACTGAGGTGATTTATCTCGTTCGTGAGGAGGGGCAGTGGCGAGTACTGTTTATCGACGCCCCGTAACGTGGGTAGCTGCCTCCGCGGTGCTCATTGCGATGCTCGGCCTGGGCACGGGCCGCGCTGCTGCCGCCGATAGTGGTTGCCCGGGAGTGTCGCAGCCGACTGTTACTTCGGGTACGACACCTATCCTTTTCGTGCACGGCATCAACTCTGGACCCTGGGTATGGACTCCCGGGCCCGGCGGGCCCACGGGCAACGTCGAAGGGACTGGCGACACGCCGCTGCGGTACATACAGAGTTCCCTTGGCAACGGCAAAGTGACCGGCTACACCTTCGACTGGTCCTCTGCTTCCGGCGCGGCCGACAGCAAGGTCATGTGGGTGACGCCGACTCTGGGAAAGAGCCTGTCCCTGGCAATCGGATGCGTCGCCCGTCATGCCGGGCACCGGGTCATCATCATCGCCTGGTCAATGGGAGGCCTGCTGGCCCTGGACGCGGGCAGCATCGATCCCGCGGACGTAGCCGCCGTCTTTACCCTGGGTACCCCTTATCAGGGGTCGTGGCTCGCGAGCGCGTTTGCGGGTCAGGCACCCGACGACCTCGGACCACTAGCCAGCGCGATAATTGCCGTCTGCTCGTTCGCAAACTTGCCCGTCGTCTGTCCTCTAGTGAACGAACGCAACGATGCCGGCGTCGAGGCCATGCGCCTGAACGGCGGACCCGCAGGCGGCTGGACTAAACTGCCCGCCTGGCCCACGACGACCACCATCACACCGTCTATCTCCTCTTCCACCAACACCGCCAGCACCACCGCAGCGGCTTTCCCGGTCTATTCCCTGGCTGGCAGCATCACCGGCACCTGGCAGCCGCTGTGGCCGCTCACGATCGGGGAGGTGCCGCTCACGGGCTCGGGGGACTGGGTCGTGAGCACCGGCTCACAGCGAGGCACCCTGCCTGGAACGACCCTGTCCTGTCCGGTGACGCTCAGCGGCGATTCACTCACTACCTCAGCGTCCATTGCTGACCTGTTGGAAACCGGGCCCTGCATTCATACGAGCGAACCCGATAGCAAATCATTGCTTGACTACATCATCACCACGGTAAGGCCGATGCTTCCCACGGCTACCACCGCTACCATCCAGCCTGAGTCATGCGGCCCGGTGATCACCGGTGTTGATGGATCAGGCGGGCCAATCACTTGCCATGATGCCCACCCCAGCCTGGCCGCTGACCGTTATTTCCGGCATTGGCCTTTCACGGTACTGAGCCTGGGACCGCATGCAACCCTGAAAGAGGTAGAGGCAGCCATTTGCTACGACGTCCATCACGTGGCCCCGGACATTCCCATGGCCGCCGACGCGGCGCTGCTAGCGGGATCCGAACAGGCGTGGCCGTACGCCCCCAGCCTCCTAGGCAACCCGTGGAAGATCTGCGGCCTTGCGGGTGGCTAGCCCGGACGCAGGCCAGGTGTCGGCCAACCATGCCGGGCTACCGACCGAGGCCAGCCTCGGGCTTAGCCCGGCACCAGCGTTCTCCGGCAATCTCCCCATCAGTGCGTCCTGGTTTCGCTCTCGGTCGCGCGGCGAGCCAACATGGTTGCATGACGACCGGCGTTGTGCTGACCCATTGGGCGACCGATCGTTCCGTCCATGAGACGGCGGTGCGTGCCGCCCGGGGCGCGGCCCGCACGGCGGTGCGCGGCTACGTGGGCTACGAGGAATGGACTGCCTGCCGCATGGCACGCCGTGAGGTCGCCCGGTGCGGGATCGCTCTGATCCTGGCCTTCGGTGACTCCCTCGATGTCTGCGACGGGATAGAAGGCGCGGTCCGTTCGCTCGGTGCCTTCGTGGTCGGCAATCAGTCCGGGCCGAGCCTCACGCAGTTCGGCGGTCACCAGCACGGGGTGCAGGTCGAGCTGTCGGCTGGCGCCGCGCTCTCGCTGCTTGGGCCGGTGGGCGAGCTCAACAACGCCGCTGTGCCCCTCGAGGAGATCCTGGGCCGGTGGGCCGTGCGGTTGGTCGAACAGCTGGGCCACGCCGCCACTTGGGAGGAGCGCTTCACCCTGCTCGATGGCGTCTTCAGCGCGCTCGACATCCCCGACGGCAAGCAAATTTCGCCTGAAGTGTCCTGGCTGCGGCGCCAGTTGGTGGCGAGCGGAGGTCAGGCTCGGGTCGAGCCTTTGATGGACGAGACGGGATGGAGCCGGCGCTTGGTCACCGAGCGCTTCCGCACGCAACTGGGCCTAGCTCCCAAGGCTTACGCCCGCATCATCCGCTTCCAGCGTGCGGTGGGTCTGCTCGGAACAGTGCGCGACGGTCACACATTGGCCGACGTGGCCATCGAGTGCGGGTACTACGATCAGTCCCACCTCACCCGGGACTTCGTCGCCCTTGCCGGGAGCACCCCGACTGCTCTCATGGCTGAACGCGCCGGTGAACCAGGGGTCAGGTTTCTCCAAGACGACGGGTTGGCCGGCCAAGTACCTTCGGTGCATGCCGATTGAGCAGGGCACCAGCACCCGGACACCGGTTATTCCCGTCCTCGTCTACGAGGACATCGAGGCGGCTCATGACTTCCTGGTCGGGACCTTCGGCTTCACCTCGGGCGGGCTGCATCGGGCCGAGAACGGAACGGTCGTCCACGGGGAGGTCCGGGTCGGAGACGCCGCCATCTGGCTGCACGCAGTGACCGAAGAACACCAGATGGCCTCGCCACGCGACTCGGCACAATCGCACGGAGGGCTCGAGGTCATCGTGGACGACGTCGACACCCATTACGCCCGCAGCAAGGCTGCCGGCGCCCGCATCGACCGCGCTCCGACCAACCAACCTTACGGATTGCGTGAGTACGGCGTTAGGGACCAGGAGAACCATCGCTGGTGGTTCTCATCGCCGTTGGCCGGCCGACCGGGGGAGCCCGCCGACGTCGACGGAAGTGCTGGACCCCATTGAGGCCGCGCGGTATGGGCTAGCCATTTTCCGGCAACACTCGCTGATCTTCTGCCGACTCTGCTGGTGAGGTCATTTCGCTGGTCCCTCCCGGCCGGATGTCAGGGAGCTGTTGAACCTGGCAGGGTCGGTGGTGCGCCAGTCGGCACGATGTCGGCCCGGTAGACGTGTTCCGACTCGCGCTTCATGCCCGCCTCGATGCCGCGTATCAGCGACTTGACCTGGGCGCCGCGGAGGTCATCGTCGATGTCAACGCGGGCGATGATCCATACTCTGCCCGGGCCGAGGAATGTGACGAGGAGCTCGCGGATGGCGGTCACTCCGGGGTAGCCGAGGAGGAAGGCTCGTGCCTTCTCCTCATCAGCCGGCTGGAGTGGCTGGGTAGAGTCTTCGGCATCGCGCCCGCGGGGAGCGGCCGGGGTCAGCAGCCAGACGCCGAGCAGGAAGTCGTGGCTGCGCTTGACGAGCCGAAGGCTGATGCGGATCAGCACCAGCGCGATGAGCACCGCGGCCACTCCCTGGGGTATGGATGACCCGGTGATCTGGTTGAGGGCCAGGGCGGCGAACGTGATCACGTCTCCGGAGACCGACACCGCGTCCGCGTTGAACACGGCCCGCAGCGCGGGGTCGGACGTGACCCGGGACTCCTGCAGGAGGTGGCGGTGGAAATGGCTTGCCCGCCGGATCATCTGGCCCGCTGACTGGCGGAATGACACCAGGTCAAGGACGGCAGAGATGGCCAGCACGACATAGGCCGCGGCGAACGATGAGGTGGCGCTGGGGTGGATCAGTTCATCGATGCCATCGCGCAGGGAGAACGCCGCGCCGGCGACGAACACGCCGAGGGCCGCGATCAGCGCCCAGAAATATGCTTCCCGCCCGTAGCCCAGGGGATGCTGATCGTCGGGAGGGCGGCTGCCGCGACGCTGAGCCAGCAGGAGGAACACGTCGTTGGCGGTATCGGCGAGTGAATGCGCGGCCTCGGCGGCCATAGCGGACGAGCCAGTGAAGACCGCCACGCCGACCTTGGCCAGCGCGACCCCGAGATCCGTCCCGATGGCCACCAATACGGTCCGCATGCTGTCGTTCGGCATCGCGCGCCCTGCTCCCTGTCGGCCGTCCGGTGCAGGCCCGCGACTGCTGCCACCGGCATCCCGGCCCGGCTGTGCGCTTGGCCGCGATGAAGGCGAGGATGGCGGACGAGGTAGTGGTCAGCGGGCCGGGCCAGGAACCTCGTCAGCGGCGTGAGCCTCGGCGTACCGCTTGACCGCGGCCATCGTTCGCAGGTTCTCCTGGTCGAATCTGGCGGTGATCGCGGGCCGGAGCGGGCGGAAGGCAGCCGGCATGCCGATGTCCAGGACCAGCCACCGGCTGACCACGGTGCGCCGCTCTTCCTGCGCTTCCTGCTCTTCCTCTTCGATCGAGTAGTGGATGTGCACATCCACGGTGGCCCGCAGCTGGCGGACCCGGATCGTGTGGTGAAAGTCGATCGAGCCTGGGCGCTGGAAGCCGGTGACAGAACCCCACCAGTCCTTGCCAGGCTCATCCGGCCTGCCGTCGTGGTAGCGGCTGCCGAGGCGGACCGGATAAGGCTTGACATCGGTGGTCCCGGCATACTGACCCGACGAGGGCAGCCAGCGGCCGTAGTTCGGCATGTCCGACAGCAGGTCGAACAATAGCTCAGGGGGCGCCGCAATCCGCGAGGTGTAGAACCGGTGCCATTGCGAATGCGACATCTGCAGCCTCCCAGGACGCCGCGGCGCACCCTACATGATCACCCGAGACAGTCTCTGGTGACCAGACTAAAACTCTAGTGAGGAGAGCTGCGGTCTGTCAACGTGCTAGGGTGCCCACGATGACAGAATCCCCGAAGCGGACGCGGCGCCAGGACTACGCCGAGGCAACCCGCCAGGCGATCATCGACGCCGCGCGGAAACTCTTCGCCGAGCGCGGCTACTTCGCGACGAAAGTCGATGACATCGCCGCCGAAGCCCGGGTCGCGCCAGCCACCGTGTACGCGGTAACCGGCGGCAAGCAAAGCCTGCTGAACATCCTGATCACGGCCTGGACCACCGATCCGATCGTGGAACAGACGCTCAGCGACGTCGACACCTCCACCGATCCGGCGGCGATCATCCGCGAAGTAGCCTCCGCGAGCCGGACCATGCGCGAGGCCTACGTGGACGTGATCCGCGTCATGCTGGCGACAGCCCCGCACGATCAGGCCGTGGCCCAGCTAGAGCAGGCCGCCAGCGCGGTCTACCGGGCCGCCCTGGTCCCGATCGCCGAGCGCCTGGCCCAGCTCGGCGGCCTGCAGCCCGGGATAAACGCGGCCGACGCCGTCGACCTGCTGTGGTTCTACTTCGGCTACTCCTCCTACTTCACGCTGCACGACGACAACGGCTGGTCCTACGAACGGGCCGAGCACTGGCTCGCCGATCAGGCCATTGCGGCGCTGCTCACGCCATCAGCCCAGCCCCGCAACAAGTGGTGCGCAGGCGCTGGGTAAGGCGGGCGCCGCCGACGCCCGATGCTGCCACGGGTTTTCCGCGCCTCCGGCGATCTCTGCGCTGGGCAGGCCGTGGTTCCTCCGCCTTACGCGCCGCTCAAGGCTGAATGATGAGTGATTCGCGGGGCACATGGGAATCGAGATGCGCACGGTCGCAGCCCTGGCGCCAGAAACCTTCGTTACGGCTGAGATCTGAGATGCGGCGGGCCGTCCCTAAGGCACCACCAAAGACAAGAATCCGGACAAGCCGCAGAAAACGTCAGCACCAAGAACGCACTTGGAAACAGCGGCGAGATCATTACGGGCCTTGCCGCCAGGTAAGGCGACCATTAGAATACGCGCGGTGGATCGACGCTCAATCGAATGGAGCAACATGGCCGCCTTACCGCCTGCCACCTCGACGGCCAGCCGATCACTGGCCTGCGGGGCGCACTCCTGTGACGAGTTCACACAGTTACGAGAAGTTGTTGTGGGCGATGCGAGCTATGCCCAAATCCCGACTCAGCCAGACCTGTCAATGTGGACGAGTCAGTACTCAGCGCTGACTTGGCAGGAGATGGCCACTGTACGCACCGGTGCCCTGTCCAAACGAATTATCGAGGAGACCCAGGCTGACCTGGAGTTACTCGTCACGACCCTGCGAGACCTCGGCATCGTCGTGTATCGACCAGCTGTCATCGACCACGCACGGGAGTTTGCCACGCCAGACTGGCGCAGCGACGGTTTCTATTCGTACTGCCCCCGGGACATAACGCTCATTATCGGTTCCACAATCATCGAAACACCCAGCCCCACGCGTGCCCGCTACTTCGAGCTCAACGGGCTCAAAGATATCTTCCAGCGTTGCATGACCCAAGGGTCGGCCTGGATTTCGGCGCCGAAGCCCCTCCTGCTGGACGAACTCTTCGGCGTCGACCCGCAAGGGCTGCCGGTGCTCGGGGAGCTAGAGCCTGCCTTCGACGCGGCCAACGTCTTACGTCTCGGGCGCGACCTGTTCTACCTCATTTCGTGCAGCGGGAACGAACTCGGGCGACAGTGGCTCGAGAATGTACTGCGGGCACAAGGCGACACGTATCGCGTGCACCCCTTGCGCGGCCTTTACGACCATACGCACATCGACACCACCATCTCGGTGTTACGACCTGGCCTCGTCTTGCTCAATCCGGCCCGCATCACCGAGGCCACCGTCCCGGACCTGTTCCGCGGCTGGGACATCATCTGGTGCCCGGCCGCGGTCGACACCCCGCCCGCCTCCGCGCACCCCCTGGGTTCGGCGTGGCTGGGAATGAACCTGCTCATGATCAATCCTCAGCTGGCCATCGTCGACGCGGCACAGC
>JASIJN010000296.1 GCA_030050125.1 Streptosporangiaceae bacterium
CGGGGACTCTATTCCGTTGAAGTCCGCGCCGAGGGTCAGCGTGATCGGCCCGGCGGTGCCGTCCTGTACCGCGGGGGGCTGCTGCAGCGCGCCCATCAGGCTGTAGGCCCCGGCCGCCTGGGCGCCGCCGAGATAGCTGACCGTGGTGGTCGAGGTGGGCGGCGCGTTGCCGATTCCGGTCACGTGGAAGCCGAGCGCCCTCAGGCTGGCCGCGGTGCGCGCGGCCAGGCCGGTGATGCCGGTGCCGTTCAGCACCTGCACGTCGACGCCGCTGGCCGAAGGGCTGGGCAGCTGGCCATGCCACAGCGCGCCGGTCTGCAGCATGTTCCAGAGCATGTCGTCCTCGGGCTCCTCCGGGAGCAGCCGGTCGGTGTTGGCCGGGTCCAGGATCGTGGGCATCGTGATGAACGTGACGTTCCTGGCGTGCAGGTGACGCAGCGTGTCGGCCAGCGACAGCAGCTTGCCTATCGACCCGAGGCCGGGGTCGACGGTGACCGCCTGCGTCGCGGTGTTCGCTATGTCCCAGAGCTTGACCGGATTCTCCAGCGTGCCCTGGCTCTCGATCTTCTGGATCAGCGAGGAGAAGAACTCCTGCTGCAGCTCGATCCGCCCGAGGTCACTGCCGTCGCCCACGCCGTGCCTCGTCCGGACGAACGCCAGCGCCTGGTCGCCGGTGATCAGATGCCGGCCCGCGCTCAGGTCCAGGCCGCTGTACGGGTCGTCGACCGCCTGCGGCAGGCACACTTCGACGCCGCCCAGCGTGTCCACCATCGTGCGGAACGAGTTGAACGTGAACTCGACGAAGTGGTCCATCCGGATGTCGGTCAGGTGCTCGACCGTGGCCACCGCGCAGGAAGGGCCGCCCAGGTTCATGGCGCCGTCGATGATGGCCTGCTGCTGCGCGGGCACGACGCCGCCGCCGAACCTGGACACGCAGGCCGGCTCGTACACCATCGTGTCCCGCGGGATGGAGACCACGGTCGCGTGGGTGTGCGTGGCGTCGAGGTGGACCAGCAGCAGGTTGTCTGACAGGTTCGTGTTGGGGTCGTAGCCGAAGCCAGGGCCCTGCCCGTTGCGGGTCTGCGAGCCGAGGATGAGGATGTTCAGCACTCCGGGCGGGGACGGTGGCGGCCGGTCCCGCAGCCCGGCGAACGGGTTGATGACGTTGAGGTTGCTGTCCAGCTTCAGGTAGGCACCGTATCCGACCAGGCTCATCAGCACGGCGAGCGCGGTCAGCACGGTCGCGCCGCCATAGCCGATCTTCGCCCGCGTGCTCAGCCCGTGCCACCGTGCCCGCCACGGCCGGCTGCCCCGCCGACGGCCCGATGGCGGCCGGCGTGCGGGTACCGGCCGGGATGTGACCGACCCGCGGCGATCGGGGGCCCGCCGGGAGTATGCCGTCCACTCATCGGAAGATGGTTGCCGTCGGGGTGCCTGGAGGCGTCCCCTGCCCTCGTCGCTCGGTCGCAAGCTCCCTCGCTCCTCAGTCCAGGCGACGCCGCGCCCTTCCGGCTCACTCAGTTTGATTGCGCAACCATGCAAGTCCGAGAGTATCGCCTCGCGGCCGGCGATTCACAGCCAGCGGGTAGTCCGCCGCATGTACCAGGCCTTGGCTGCGATGATGGCCAGCGCGTACCCGGCGAGCACGGCGGCCAGCAGCGGATAGAAGACCGCGGGCGGGGCCTGCAGGCGCAGGGCGACGCCGACCGGGGTCATCGGCAGGCCCACGCCGAGTACGGCGAGCGCGAGCGTGGCCAGGAGCACCGGCCGGGCCGCGTGGCGCCGCGCCGACGGCCCCCAGCGGCTGCGCAGCAGGTGCACGGCGACGGCCTGGGTCAGCAGGTTCTCGGCGAACCAGCCGGCCCGGAACAGGGCCTGACCGACGGGTCCGGCATGGCCTCCCATGATCCGCCACAGGATCGCGAAGGTGACCAGGTCAGCCAGCGTGTTGACCGGTCCGAAGCAGATGACGAAGCGGGCCAGGTCGCGGCGGTCGAACCGGCGCGGCCGGCGCAGCGACGGCTCCTCGACCGCGTCGAAGGCGAGCGAGAGCTGAGATACGTCGAAACAGAGGTTCTGCGCCAGGACCTGGAGCGGCAGCATCGGCAGGAACGGCAGCGCGGCGCTCGCGGCCAGCATGGACAGGACGTTGCCGAAGTTGGACGAGATCGTGATCTTGAGATACTTGATCATGTTGCCGGAGCTGCGCCGCCCCTCGACGATGGCCTGTCCCAGCATGGTCAGGTCCTTGCGGATCAGGATGACGTCACCGCACTCCCGGGCCACCGCCGTGGCACCGGCCACCGAGATCCCCACGTCGGCCGCGCGCAGCGCCGCGGCGTCGTTGACGCCGTCCCCCAGAAAGCCGACCGTGTGCCCGGCGGCGCGCAGCGCGCGGACCAGCCGCGCCTTCTGCGCCGGATCGACCCGGGCGAAGACCGTCCCGGTCTGCGCGACCGAGACCAGTGCCCTTTCCTCCAGCAGCGCGAGGTCGGCGCCCGTCACCACCGGCCCGGCGTCGATGCCGACATCGCGGCAGATCCGGGCGGTCACCAGCGGGTCGTCGCCGGTCATGATCTTGACGGCCACGCCGCGGGCGGCCAGGTCGGCCAGGGCCTGGCGGGCCGAGAGGCGCGGCAGGTCCCGGAATCCGACGAAGCCGATCAGAGTCAGGGCGGCCTCGTCCGCGGGCCGGTAGCGGCCGGCCTTGGCCGGCCGCTCGGCCTCGGCCAGGGCCAGCACCCGTACCCCGTCACGGGCCAGGGCGTCCGCGACCGCGGCGGCCCGGTCCCGCTCGGCCGGGCCGAGCGGGACAACGCGCACCCCCCGGCGGACGCCGCTGCAGCAGCTCAGCACCTCGGCGGGCGCGCCCTTGGTGATCAGGGTGTGCCGGCCGAGCCCGCCGACGCCGCGGGTGACCACCGTGACCCGCCGACGGGTGTAGTCGAGCGGGACGGTGTCGACCAGGACGGTCTGCGCGTCGGCGGTCAGCCCGCGTTCCGCCCCGCAGGCCAGCAGGGCCTGGTCGAGCACGTCGGTCACCGCCCCGTCCGTGGCCACCGCCGACCAGTGCCCGGCCAGCCAGGCCGATCGCAGCACCCTCGGGTCTGGGTTGCCGTCGGGGTCGACGTGGCAGTCCAGCCAGACGTGATCCTCGGTCAGCGTGCCCGTCTTGTCGATGCAGAGCACGTCCATCGCCCCGAGGTTGTGCATGGCCGGCAGCCGCTTGACGATCGCGGCCCTCCCGGACAGGGCGCTCGCGCCGCGCGCCAGCGCGCTCGTCACCACGACCGGGAGCATCTCCGGGGTCAGGCCCACGGCCACCGCGACCGCGAACAGGAAGGCCTCGACGAGGTGCCCGCGCACCGCGGCGTTGACCGCCAGCACCACCGGCGCGCACACCAGCATGAGGGTGATGAGCAGCCAGGTCACGTCGCGCACGCCGCGGTCGAAGGTCGTCCCGGCCCGGTCGCCGGGCAGGTCGTGATGCGTGGCGCCGAGATACGTGGCCGAACCGGTGGCGACCACCACCGCCGTGCCCGAGCCGCTCACGACGCTCGTGCCCATCAGGCACAGCACCGGGGAGTCGAACAGCGATGCCTCGCCATCCGAGGCGTCCCCGGCGCCGTCAGGCGGGCCGCCTCCGATCACCGAGGAGGCGCGCTTGGCCGCCGGCCGGGACTCGCCGGTGAACACGGCCTGGCTCACGGCCAGGTCGTCGGTCCGCAGCAGCCGCAGGTCGGCGGGGACCATGTCGCCCGCGACCAGGTGCACGACATCGCCGGGCACAAGCTGATCGACGGGTACCTCGCGGGCGACGGGCGGCGAGCCGGCCCGGGCCCGCCGGATCACGGTCGCGGTCGCCGCCACCATGGCCCGAAGCGCCGCGGCGGCGCGATCGGACCGGTACTCCTGCCGGATCCGCAGCAGGCAGCTGGCGACGACCATCACGGTGATCACCGCGGCCCCGCCAAGGTCGCCGGTGGCTGCCGAGACCGCGGTCAGGATGATCAGGATCACGATGAACGGGTTGCGCGCCGCCGCGAGCAGACGGCCACCCCAGGCCG
>JASIJN010000035.1 GCA_030050125.1 Streptosporangiaceae bacterium
ATTGCCCCGGCGCACCTCCGGTCACCCCGTCCTGACACGCCGAGGGCGCCGGCTACTGCCCGCATGAGGACCAGGGCTCCGCAGACGAACCTGACGCTTCACCGTACTGTGCCAGCCACAGACCGCCCTGTTCGGGCGCGACGCAGCGCGGCCACGCTAGGGCCAAACTGCCGCCCAGATCGGCGGATCCCGCACGCTAAAGGCAGCCGCCGGTCTTCACGCGGCGTGATGGCCGCCACGAGCCTTAGTGACCTGCTGACCCGGCGCCCAGAACGCTTCACTCCTTCGGCCCCCCGCCCGGGCACCTTTACCTGATTCTGGGGCCCGGCTCCGGATGGCAGGCTCTGGCGAGTCTCCTTCAGCCTGGTGAAGCAGCGGGGCAGCCAACAGACCCCGCCGAGATGGAGACAATCTTGATCTTGCCCGGCGGATTCGAGATCTCGAGCGACAGGTAGCCGCGGATCGTCCCCGTCGTGGTCGTGATCGCGTACACCCCGCCGTTCTCGGCACGCGTTGTCACGTGGCCGGGGTAGCGCATGCGCGCATCGGCCAGCGAGTCGCCGATGCGCAGGCCCCGCGGCGTCTTCCCGTTGAACGCCGGTTCCCGCTTGTCAGTGAGGTTGCTGCCAGTCTGGTAGCCGACGAACCGGCCCCCGAGGAAGTACACCGAGAAGCTGGCCCAGTACAGCGCGGCGTCGATGGTGCAGTTCCCCTTCGCGTTCTGCACACCGCCCTGCGGGGAGCCGATCACCTTCGTCAGCGCGCTCACGGCCCGCTGCTGCGAATCGCCGAAGCGAACCGGGCCCACCGCGTCACCCGATAGCACGACAGCCGGTTTCGGCGGGGCGACGGCCGCCGGGGACGACCCGGCGCACCCGGCCAGGGCGACCAGGACGAACGCCAGGTAGCGCGCCTGCCGGCCGGGAAATGCCGCCTTGCCAGGCATCGTGGCGCACCCCTGTCCTCGGTAGTGCAATCCCGGTTTGCCAACAACCCTGACTGTAGTGCCAGCCGAGGCGCGTCCTGGACTCGATCTTGCGCGCCTCGCCATTACCGGGCGACGTTATTCATCAAGGTGCCGCTCGGCTCGCCGGTCGGCGGTCGCAGATTAACCATTCGGGTGCGGCATCTACCGCCACGCATGGCCGCGGCGGGAGGCGCGATATCGGCGGCTCGCGATCGTGGTTCGGGTCACGGCCGGTTACGGCCCAGCCCGGCACGGCGAGCGGCTGGCGCCTCGGCACGTGAGGGTGCCGGGACGGGCCTGGGGAGGGCTCCCCAGGCCATCCAGGCCGACCGCGCAGTCGTAAACGGGTGCATTGGTCCTTACATCGGAAGCACAAGGGGGATGTCATGCACCTTCCAGCTCACTGCCGGCCGCGGCTGGCCGGCGCCGTTGTCATAGCCAGCGCCGTAGCGCTGATGCCGGTCGCCGCCTCCGCCGCCGCCGGTTCCGTGCCGACGCCGGCGCGGGCATCAGGCACGCCGCGCTGCGCCACATCCGGCCTGGTCGTCTGGCTGGACGTGCCGCCGGGCAACGACTACGCCGGCGGCGCCGCCTACTACCTGGAGTTCACCAACCTGTCCGGGCATGCCTGCACGCTGCGCGGGTATCCCGGGGTCTCGGCGGTCAGCCTTGGCGGCCGCCAGATCGGCAGCCCGGCAGGCTGGGGCCGCCCGGCGACCACCACGGTCCGGCTCGCCAGCGGGGCAACCGCCACCGCGAGCCTGCAGATCGCCGACCCGGGGGTCTACGGCAACCGGTGCCTGCTGCCCCCGCCATGGAAGCAGCCGTGGCGGCCGGGAACGCTGCCCACCGCCGCCGGGCTGCGCGTCTACCCGCCCAACCAGGCCGCCTCCAAAGTGATCCCGTACCCGTTCTCCGCCTGCGCGCACACCGGGCTGGTCTACATCCACGTCGGCTCGGTAAGTGCCGGGGGTCCCCCTGAATAGAGCCACGCGCCGCCCGCCGGGCCGCGATGGCTGGCTACCCGGCCATCGCGCTGGCCTTCGGGCGGCACCCGGCCTCGACAGCACACCCAGCAAGCCGCCATGTGACAGCCCGGCCCTCGGACCCCGGCGAGGCGCAGCGAACGCCCGCCCCGCGGCTCCAGCTAACCGCCCGGTTCGCCGATTTGTGCGGCTCAGAGGCAACGCTGCCCTATGGTGACCCCCGCACAGATCTGCCAGCTCTGGTGTGAGGCGGCCCGCCCAGATGTTCGGTGACAATCGCGAGGTACTCGTAGCGTCTGCTACCAATCTGGTAATCAGGTTGGCTCACAGCGTACGGTTTCCATCATGTGGTGGCAGTACGCCCTATGGGGCGTGGCGGGCGCCGGCGCGGCACGGGCGGTAAGTTGCGCGGAAGCCATTCCTCGCGTCAAGGGGCCGCCGTGGCGGTTCCCCTACGGCCCGGGTGGGGGCATGTACGCGCTGGCAGCGTTCTTGCATTGTTTCGTTGCCCTGGCGGTGACGGGAGCGGCTGCCGCTCAATCAGCTATGTTCCGTCATGCGCTCATCGCTCTTGGCCTTGGTGCCGGGGCATCTATAGCCTTGAAAACGGTAAGCGGGTACACCCTGGCATTGCTGCCCCGGCCACCTGATGACGGGAATAATAATGACGGCGGATGATGGTTTCACGCGGCGATTGCTAGTTGCGCTCGCCGATGTATCCCCCGCCTTGCAAACTCGTCCGGAGCTGGCAACGGGTGGTTTCGGGCGGCGACTACTGGCGGCACTCGCGGATGCATACCCCGCGTCCCACCCAATTCATACTGAGGAAGAGCCGCGCCAAAGCTCCAGTGAGCCAGCGGCAAACCCTGCCGGCCGGTATGTGCATATCCCCGAGATCGACCGCAGGCGAACCGTGCCGTTCGACCTCTTGCCCGCCCCCGAACGGGGGGCGGTGATGCAGCGGGTACAGCAACTCACCGAGTCCCTCGAAGGAGCGATCGACGAAGGAACCAGCGCCTCCCTCGACCGGCTGATCGAATCCTGGGTCGGCGGCTGGATCGCGACCGTGGAAAGCGAGTACGTCGACCACTGCGCCGTCATCAGCATCCATCGCGGGCAGGCCCGGCACTGGCTGACCGAGGCTACCGTCACCGCCGGGCACGAAAGGGAGAAACTCGATCGTATCCAAGCTGACTACTCCGCCTGCCGGTTGCGTCTTACTGCGGAGCAGGCAGACCAGGCAATCGGTAGCCGCAGCAGGACCGGACCCGCTGCTGTCGCCCTGCTCGTCCTGGCTGGAGCGCTCGCGGTCACCGTGGCGTTCAGGAATACGGTGGCATTGGCGCTGCCGACGCTATCAGGACTACTGGCCTGGCTGGCGGCGGCGGGAGCCACTTCCCTGGCCATGGCAACGGCCGCGAGCGCAGGCATCTCTCTCCGCGCGGCGGCCTCCCTGCGCCCAGCGCCGCGCCGCTTCCGCCCGCAGGCCGGGCGTATTGGCTCTGGGCTGTTCACGATCTTGATCACAGTCGCCTGGGCAGGTCTCGGACTGGCCGCGATCCTCATTCCGCTGCTCGGGACCGGCGTACATTCCGCCTCACTGGCGGCATTGTTCTCCGGCACGGCCTACTTCACCAGCGGTACCTGCACCATATTCCTAGCCGAACAGCTTTACGACCCCGACTACTCCGCCTTCCGCCGGCTGGAGAGAAAGTTCAGCGCCCAGGCCAGGTTCGTAGCTAAGGCCGAGGCCGAAAGGGAGCGTGCGGAGGCGGCGCTAGAGCAGCACGATGGAGAACTGCAGCGGGAAGACCAGCGGCGCGCGGCCACGATCGACAGCCGTCGGGCACTGGGAGCCGAGGCTGCCAGCTATGCACGAGTTTTGATGGCAAGCATGCTGCGGGATCCAGCTAAAGCCACCCTAACCGAGGCCGAACCTGCTCCAGAGCCCACTCACCGATCCCAGGGTTCCGCCTAATTCAGGTCGGCAGACCACTCATAAACGAACGCTGTTCAAAGTCGGAGCACGAGGTAATCTGTTCTCGCACAGGGGGACTCCGCATCGCCGCCGAACGTTGGTGGCGCATATCATCCGACTCTGCATCGATCGAGGATGCCGTCAGGCGCCAACGCGCCGATCGGCGGCTGGCGAGTGCTTTTGACGCCACGGCCGGTGATGCCTGGGTCCGGCTGAGCCGTCCGCCTGGCTGACGGGCAGCACGCATCATCCGGCCCGATTTGAGCCGAGCGGCTGTCGTAGGACACGAGCTGGAAACGGTGGCGCAAGGCCGGCCTCGCCACCGCCGAGCAGTCCGGCGGCCTGCCGCTGCCGACTGGCGCGGTGACCGGATCTGACGCACCATCGCCTGGTCACCAGGCGGGGCGCCATTACCGTCAGGGTGTCCGACGGCGCCAGCGACCGCCGGCGCGTCCGCGGCTCTGGCTCCCGGGCCCGTCACGGTCATCTGGGCGGCGTGGCCGACCGGAGACCGTCCCGAGCAGGCGCGCCATGACCGGTTCGGTTCTCGGCTCGGCCAGCGCGATCGCACCGCCCGGCTGGCCCGGCTTCGGCCGCCGCGGCTCCCGCACGCCGACAGCGGGAGGCCGGCGCCCGCGCCACGGTCCGTGGCCCAGCCCGCCGGCCCGGTCCAGCAGCCACCTGGCCGGAGCCGTCAGCGCGATATAGAGCGGATTGCTGATCAACAGCATCAGGAAGCGGCGCCGGCGCCAGGAACGACGAACCCTCCGCGGCGGACCAGGAGCACGTCGCGCCACCCGCGCGCCCGGCCCCGGGTACCGCCGCACTCGATGCCGCCTCGGCCGCGCCGAGAGAGCCGCCGGTCCGGCGAGCACGTACCGCCGCAGCGACTCACCCGCCACCACGATCACCGGCGAGAAGGCGACGATGAGGAGGCAGGCGGCAGCGGCACGCAGGAACCGCCAGACCACCCGAACGCGCCTCATTACCTCATTATGCGCGAACCCGGCAGCGGGCGGCCCAGCTCGGACGTCGTCCGCCGCTGCGGCCGGGGGCTTCCAGGTCGCGTGCGAAGCACTCGATGCCGGCGCGGCGGGCAGCGAACAGCGGCAGTCGGTGCTGCCGGCGCCAGGCTGCGTACTGGCGCAGGTCTAGCTCGCAGGCCTGGCGGGTCAGGCCGGTGTAACCGCCGAGGAACCCGGCTAGAGCGAGCCGGTCGGTGTTCATGAACACCGGCGCGACCGGGACACGGTGCGGGCGGCGATTGCCTCCGATGCCGCGCCGAAATACACGCGCAGGCCTGCGGGGTCGATCGTGGACGGGGTCGAGCGGGACAGCCAACTGCTCGAACGTGGCGAACAAGCAGGCGCCGAGTCACAGGCCGCGGCCGCTGCTGATACTGGCCGGTGTCGTGACACCCTGCTTACCATGGCTCACTACAGCACGATCGCGAAGATCGTCATTGATGTCCCGCCTGGGGAGCACGACCGCGAGCTGGCATTCTGGCGGGGCGCGGCAGGCCAGGAGCTGCCCCAGATCTGGTCTGACGAGTATCACGGAGGCATGCTGCCCGGTCACGACCTGATGCTGCTAGTGCAGCGTCTGGACGCCGGCGCACCGCGCGTTCACCTCGACATCCACGCCGACAACCTCGATGCCGAGGTGGCGCGGCTGGAGCGGCTCGGCGCAGAGCGGGTGAGCCAGGTGCAATCGTGGTGGGTCATGCGCGACCCGGCGGGCTTGGTGTTCTGCGTGCTGCCCGAGTCGCCGGGCTCGCTGACTGGCGAGAACGCGCAGCACTGGGACTAACGCACTCGCGAAACCACCGGCACCACCTCAATGGCGGCGCGCGGAGCGTAGTCAGCGGAACGCCCTGGCAGACGACCGGATCGCTGAAGATTAACGCTCCGACTTGATCTCAATAGCTGCCTTCGACGAGCACCGATCAGCCGGTTATGAAGGCCAGCGGACTCCAAGTTGATCCGCCAGGTCACGGGCGCTCGCCGCCGAGGAGCACGCGGGTGAGTTGATGGTGGGTGCCGAGCAGTTGGTCCAAGGCCCCGGACAGGTGCTCGTCGGTCACCCGGAGCGGTCCACCGTCATCTGCTTCGGCGGGTCCTTCGCGGGCGGCGCGGAGAGCGGCCCGTCTGAGCAGTTCCTTGATGAACGGCGCTGTGGCGCCTTCGGTCCCGGCGATCACGCTGTCTGGGTCAGCCAGGTCCAGTTCCAGGCTTCCTTGGTAGAGGCCGAGCATCTGGCGCCGCGCCGTCGCGTCCGGCAAGGGCAGCAGCACCGCGTGATCCACCCGGCCGGGGCGCTGGGCAAGGGCGGGCTCTAGCAGGTCGGCCCGGTTGGTGGTGAGCAGGAACGCCACGTTCATGTCCGCGCCGAGCCCTTCCATCTCGTTGAGAAGCTGGAAGAGCAGGGGATGGGTTCCGGTAGACCCTGCCTCACGTTCTTGCGCGATCAGGTCCACGTCCTCCACCACGACCACCGATGGCTGCAGCGTCCTGGCGATCGAGCAGGCATCGGCGATCAGCCGCAGCACCGCGCCGGAGAGCACGACCACGGTGACGCCTGGAAGCTGGCTCAGCAGATAACTGATCGTGTGGGTTTTGCCGGTACCCGGCGCCCCGTACAGCAGCACGCCACGTTTGAGGTGCTGGCCGCTGGCGAGCAGGCGGCCGGCGTGCCTGGCCACCCCCAGAACCTGCTCCTCGATGCCGCCGAGCACGTCGCCCGGGAGGATCACCTGGTCGCGGCTCACCTCGGGCCGGTCAGCAAAGCTCAGCAGAGTGGCCTCCTGGCCGAAGACGTCGGTCCCGAACGCGATCACATGACCGCGGTACACGTTGCGCTCGACGCTCAGGCGGCGTATCTCGCCGATCACCCGCTGGCCACGTTCCAGGTCTTCGCAGGCGACCTCCACGGCAACCCGCTCGTGGATGCTGGCTTCCTCCGGGCCGTCGACCAGCAGCGCCAGCGGGCCGTCGCGGTCGGCGACCAGATACAAGGCACGGCACACGCACGGGAGGGTGACGCCGCCAGGGCCACACGGCCGCGCGGCGGTGGTGACAGCGCCGATGCCTACCTCAACGAACTCGGCCGGCTGCGACAAGTCGGCCAGCCCGATGCCTTGATACTGGAATCCGGTCAGGCCCACGACCTGGTGGCTGCGGCCGGGCTGCGCCAGCCAGGCGTCCAGGCCAACCTGGACGTTCACGTGGTCATAGCCCCGCCACAGGCCGCGTGCCACCGGCAACCCGGCCGCCCACGGCCCGAGGTGACCGGCCAGCACGTGCTGAGGGGTCGACTCCTCCGCCCGGGCCGCACTGACGGCCCGCCGCACGGCCCGCCGGGCCAGCCTGCCGATATCGGCCAGCTGCGGCCGTCCAGCTTCCGCCGGCCGTCGGATCCGGTCAGGCGAGAACTGGCCAAACCCGGCTGATTGCCCAGGGATCACCCCAGCAGCGTAGGCTCCACGCCCGCGGTGACCAATCCCTTTTTCAGCACCAGCCAGCGGCCAGCTTCCCGACGCAGGATGGCTCGCCATCCTGACCCGGAGGTTCCAGAGCGCCGATTGCGAGCGGCTCCCTCGCTGACCCGCAATCCAGGGGAGGGCACACAGATTGCGCCTGATATGTGCGGAATGATCATCTGCAGTGGGCCGGGCGGCCAGGATGCTCAGGCCGCGGCAGTCAGCCCGTCGATGAGGCAATTCAGGGCTTGGGTGGCCGCCGTCACCGCCGCGGCCCGGTCGGTGGCCGCGTGCACGTATTCGCCGGCGCTGCGCACCGCGCTGTACAGGGCCATCGCGGTGACCTCCGGGTCCAGCGGCTGCATCTCGCCGGTCTCGACGGCCTCGATCACCTGCTCTCGCAGCAGGGCGTAGGTACTACCCCGCTCACTCTGCCCGGGGACTACCCGGGGCGCGTCGGTCAAGGCGATCCGCGCGAAGTCATCCTCGGTGGATAGCTCCAGGAACATCGCAGCCCCGGCCCGCAGCCTGGCTACCGGCGATGGCAGGCTCTGCAGCGCGTCCCGGCGCTGATGGAAGGCTTCGTTGATCATGTCGAACACGGCGGTGAAGACCTCCGCTTTCCCGCCGGGGAAGTAGTGGTAGAGCGCGCCTCGGGCCATGCCGGCCCGGTCCAGGATGCCGGCCACCGTTGTGCCCTCGTAGCCCAGTTCGGTGAAGCTCTGGCGGGCCGCCTCCAGCAGTTCCGCTCGTGATGCGGCTGCCTGCTCCTTGCGGTTCATCGGGGTCTTGTCATCTCCTGCTCGGTTGACCGGCTGCCGGTCAGCGAGCCTAGCGCAAACGGATAACTGACCGCCAGTCGGTCATTGACCGTTGGTCGGTCAATGAATTAGGCTGGCCCGTGCGCGGCGCGGTTCACGCGACACGCCAGACGGTTGCGAGCGGCAGAAAGAGGCTGACCGGGATGCTCAGAGCCGAGGGACTTACGAAGCGGTACAGGGACAGGCGAGCGCTGGACGGTTTCGACCTGTCCGTGCAGCCTGGCGAGATCACCGGCCTGGTCGGGCACAACGGCGCAGGCAAGACCACGTTCGTCGACGTGGTCACCGGGCTGGTGCGGCCGGACGCGGGCAGGGTCACCGTGGCCGGGATCGACTCCAGGCGCCATCCGCGGGCGGCCAGGCGGCTCATCGGGGTAGCCCCGCAGGAACAGGCGCTCTACCTCAGCGCCACCGCACGGGACAACCTGTCGCTATTCGGCGCGCTGGCCGGATTGCGCGGCGCCGGGCTGCGCCGCGCGATCGCCGAGGTCACCGACGAACTGCTGCTGAGCGGCGTGCTCGAGCAGCGGGCCGGGCTGCTGTCGGGCGGCCAGCGCCGCCGGGTGCAGGCGGCCACCGCCATGATCGGCAGCCCGCG
>JASIJN010000297.1 GCA_030050125.1 Streptosporangiaceae bacterium
TGCCTGGTCGACGGGACGTTCCGCTTCCACGACGGCGAGGCGGACCTGGGCGGCATGTGCGTGGTCGGCTCGTTCTCCCAGTACGCCGTGCTGTCCGAGTGGTCCTGCGTGAAGATCGAGGACGACATCCCGTTCGAGCTGGCCGCCCTGGTCAGCTGCGGGGTGACCACCGGGTTCTGCTCGGCCATCTACGCGGCGGACGTGCGGCCCGGCGAGACCGTGGTGGTCTTCGGCACCGGCGGGGTCGGCATCAACGCCGTCCAGGGGGCGCGCTACGCGGGCGGCAAGAACGTCATCGCCATCGACCCGGTCGAGTTCAAGCGCGAGCAGGCCATGGAACTCGGCGCCACGCACGCCTTCCCCGGCCCCGAGGAGGCCAAGCCGGTCCTCATCGACCTGACCCGCGGCCAGCTCGCGGACAAGGTGATCTGCACCGTCGGCGAGATGAACAACGACGTGGTCAAGGCGGCCGTCGACATGACCGGCAAGGCCGGCACGGTCGTCATCACCGGCGTCGGCTACTACGACATGGTGCTGCCGGCGGCATCCTGATCGGCTACCACCGGCGGATGCAGGGCGCCCTGTTCGGCGGCGCCAACCCGCTGTACGACATCCCGATGATCCTGGGCCTGTGGCAGGCCGGCGACATCAAGCTGACCGAGCTGGTCACCAGGCGCTACACGCTGGACCAGATCAACGAGGGCTACCAGGACATGATGGATGGCAAGAACATCCGCGGCGTCATCATCCACGAGCACTAGAAGGACGCAAGGACCATGCCGTACCCGATCCTCGACCCCACCGGGACCGCCCAGGCCGCCCACGCAACCCCGGCCGCGCCACGGGCCGCGCGCCGCGCCGACCTCCGCGGCGCGACCGTGGGCCTGCTGGTGAACACCAAGCAGAACGCCGACCTCTTCCTGGAGGAGGTGGGCCGGCTGCTGGTCGAGCGGTACGGCGCCGCCAGCGTGCTGGCCCGGACCAAGGTGAACTTCGCCCAGCCCGCGCCCGAGGGCCTGCTCAAGGAGCTGACCACCGAGTGCGACGTGGTGATCACCGGGATCGGGGACTGCGGGTCCTGCAGCGCGTCGGCGGTCACCGACGGCGTACTGCTCGAGGGCCGCGGCACGCCAGCCGCCGTGATCTGCAGCGACGCCTTCCGGGGCAGCGCGGACGCGATCGCCGTGCTGCGCGGCGCGCCTGGCTATCAGTACGCGACCACGCCGCATCCGGTCGCGGTGCTGACCCCGGGCCAGGTGCGCGACCGGGCCGAGGCGGTGCTGGCGGACGTGGTCGGGCTGCTCGTCTCCGCGCCCGGCCCGTCCTGATGTCGGGGTCCGCCCGGCTCGATCCCGACCTCGCGCAGCTGGCCATCGAGTACTGCTACGAGCAGGACTGGTCCGACGGGCTGCCGCTGGTCCCGGTCTCGCAGCCGCTGCTCGACCGGTTCCTGGCCCAGACCGGCCGCGGTCCGCAGGAGATCATCGGCTCGCTGGAGCAGGTCGGCCGGGAGTGCACGGTCGAGCTGGCCGCGATCAACGCGGCCATGGCCGGCTGCAGGCCCGAGTACTTCCCGGTGGTCCTGGCCGCCTTCGAGGCGCTGATGCTCGACCGCGCCGCCCGCGGCGGCGGGTTCCAGAGCACCAGCGGCCCGGCGCCGCTGATCGTGGTGAACGGGCCCGTGCGCGGCGAGCTGGGCTTCAACGCCGCGGGCGGCGCGTTCGGCCCGGGATTCCGGGCCAACGCCACGGTGGCCAGGGCGGTAGGGCTGATCGTCAGGAACGCGTTCGGCATCAGGCCTCAGGTGCTGGAGCAGGCCACCCAGGGCCTGCCCGGACGCTGGTCGATCTGCATCGCGGAGAACGAGGAAGAGAGCCCGTGGGAGCCGCTCGCGGCCGAGGCCGGCCAGCCCGCCGGGACCAGCGCGGTGTCCGCGACGCTGCTGCGCACCTGCGAGTTCGTGGACAACCGGCATACCCAGGACCCCGAGCAGGTGCTGTGGGATTTCGCCGACACGATCTCCCGGACCGGCGCGCTGATCTTCCGGGACACCTCGTGCGGGGTGGTGTTCTGCCCCGAGCACGCCCAGCTGCTGGCCGCCGCGGGGTTCGCCAAGGACGACGTCAAGGACTGGCTGATCGAGCACTGCGGCCGGACGCAGGCCGGGCTGCGCCGGGCGGGCAAGGACGGCGTCAACGAGAACGGCGTCCGGTTCGCGGCGGACACGGCGGCCGCCGACGACGGCTTCTCCCGCATCCTGCCCTCCCGCCAGCACGTGCCGCTGCTGGTGGCCGGGGCGCGGAACGCCGCGATCTCCATGGTCGTGCGGGTCTTCGGCCTCTGGTCGGGCACCTCGGTCCCGGTCGAACGGCGCCGCGACGTGACGCTGGCCAGCGCCGCGGCCGGCCGAGGCCACCGGCTGGACCGCGACCAACCTGACGGCCCCCGCTAAGGAGACGGTCATGAGACTGCGCGTGCTGCTGGAGCCACGCTACGGCGCGACCTACGACCAGATACTCGCCCTGGCCCGGGCCACCGAGGAGGCGGGCTTCGACGCGTTCTTCCGCTCCGACCACTACCTGGGCATCGAACCGAACGAGCCCGCCCTCAGGCCTACCGACTCCTGGACCACGCTGGCGGGCCTGGCCATCCAGACCAGCCGCGTCACGCTCGGGACGCTGATGACCGCCGGCACGTTCCGCTATCCCGCCCAGCTCGCGATCGAGGTGGCGACGGTGGACGCGATGAGCGGGGGCCGGGTCGAGCTCGGCATCGGGACCGGCTGGTACGAGCGGGAGCACCAGGCGTTCGGCATCCCGTTCCCGGCCACTGGCGAGCGTTTCGACCGGCTGGAGGAGGCGCTCAGCGTGATCACCGGGCTGTGGTCCACGCCGCCCGGGGCGAGCTTCAGCTTCGCCGGCAAGCACTTCCGGCTCGAGGAGTGCCGGAACTTCCCGGCCACCGCGCATGACCTCGCCGCCGGACCGGGCGCGAGGCGGGGCCCGCGGATCATCATCGGCGGCGGCGGGCCGCGTCGCACCCCGGCGCTGGCGGCCCGGTTCGCCGACGAGTTCAACACCGGCCTCGGGCTCGGCGCCGGCCTGCCGGAGCGGTTCGCC
>JASIJN010000298.1 GCA_030050125.1 Streptosporangiaceae bacterium
GGGTGACCGACGCCGCCGGCGTCGGCGACATCGGGTTCGAGTGGCACGACTTCGCCAAGATCTGGCAGACGCCACAGGCGGGGGAGGACTTCTGGGACCAGCAGCTGGCGCTATCGACCCAGAAGCGGGCCGGTGTCTTTCAGAATTTCGGAGTGCCGGAGAAGTCGGCTCTGGACCTGGCGTCGCACATCAACCGCGGCATGGCTGATTGCATCCTCGACCTCTCCCTTCCTGAGCGCGGCCTCGGCGACCAAGGCGGCCGCGCGGGCCGGTGCCAGGACGGCCGCCCTCGACGGGTTCGGCCACTGGTGGATGCTTCAGGATCCCGCGCGGGCGGCGACCATCCTGCGTGAGTTCTGGGACACGCTGGCCTGACTCGGTCCGCCACGGAGCGGTGCCCTCGCCGACATCCGGCCTGCATGGCCACCCAGGGCTCAACGCACGGTTGCCCCGCATGCTGGCCGTGCGTAGCCTGGCGGCCAATGAGCGAATCAGCGACCGCCCGGCCGCTTGGCAGGTCGGGTTTGAGCGTCCCCGCGCTGGGAGTCGGCACTAACCGGTGGGACGCCAGCGGGCCGGGCCAGCCTGAGGACACCTTTGCCGCGGCGCTCGACGCGGGGATGGGCTTCTTCGACACAGCGGAGGCCTACAACGCCGGCCGGTCGGAACGGGCCCTGCGGGAGGCCGCCCGGGCGGTCGGGCGGCCGGTCGTGCTGGCGAGCAAGTTCGCGCCGTATCCCTACCGGGTCACCGCGGCCCAGTTCGCGTCCGCCCTGGACAAGACGCTCGAGCGGCTCGGCCGCGATTCGCTCGACCTGTACTACCTGCACTTCCCTTATTCCCCGCGCGGTGTGGGCACCTGGATGAGGGCCATGGCAGGCGCGGTCAAGGCGGGGAAGATTCAGGCCGTCGGGATCAGCAACTGCACCGCGGCGCAGATGCGAAAGGCGGCCGACGTGCTAGCCGGGTACGGCATACCGCTGGCGGCCAATCAGGTTCACTACAGCCTGCTGCACCGTAATCCCGAGACCGACGGCGTCCTCGACGCCTGCCGCCGCATGGACGTGGCACTGGTCGCCTACCGGCCGATCGGCGGAGGTGCCATCAGCGCTGGCTCTTTCGCAGGCCGGCCTGCCCTCGCGGACACGCTGCGCGAGGTGGCGGCGGCCCGGGGCGCGAGCGCTGTTCAGGTGGCGCTCGCCTGGCTGCTGAAACGAGACGATCATGTGATCGCGATCCCGGGAGCGACGAGGCCTGAACATGTCCGGGAAAACGCAGGCGCCCTTTCGCTCGACCTCAGCGACGATGAGTTCGCCGCGATCGACCGCGCATCGGCCAGGTAGCCCCACCGCGAGTGGCCCGGATCCTGTTCAGCAGCGGTTGCGGCGGTTCCAGCCGAACCATCAGGTTCCCTGCTTTCGGCCTGACCGGCGGCCTGGTCGGTCATTACTGGCCCGCCGCCGTGGCGACGGTGCGGCGGGCGATGCGCCAATTGTCTCCGGCCCGGCGCAGTTCCTGGGTTATCACTGCTGCGGTGCGGATGGACGGCGGCTCCGCAGGATCGATGATCAGCAGCACGGACCGGGCGACCGCCAGGCCGTCGCCCGGGCCCGGCTCGACGACCGGGTTGAGAGTGAGATGGAGGGTGGCCGGGCCCTCGGCGGCCCAGACCGGCCCGACCGCGGCGCGCAGCGCCTCCCGGCCTGCGTATCGGCCCTGGGCGCCGTCCAGCACCGCGTCCGGCGTAAACAGCGCCACGTAAGCATCCGCGTCCCGCTGGCTGGCCGCCTCGTCCGCGCGGATGATGACCTCCAGGATGGCCAGCCGGTCGGCGGCAGGCAGGCTCATGGCCGCAGCCACCGCGCCACCCGGTCGCGGATATCCGCCGGGAACACGCTCTTTGGGATGACCGCGTGCACCGCCTTGGGCGGAACCGATGTGTAGGCCGACCCGGTCTGGTTGGCGTACTGGGTCACCCGGAAGCTGAGCGCCATGCTGGACAGCGCGTAGGCCTCCGGCCCGGTGATGCCCGCCGCAGCGGACAGCCATCCGATGACCTCGCGCAGGCAGGCCACCAGCGCGTCATCGAGGCTGTCGGCAAAGCCGACCACGATCCAGGAGGTTCCGGTCTCGCCGATCGGCCCCGGCAGGGCGACCTGCTTGTGCAGGTGGTAGCGGATCTCCAGCTCCTCGGCCGCTGTCTCGATCGCGGTCTGGTCCACCACCCCGTCGCCTTGCAGCGCGTGCACGTCACCGATCCAGACCCGGCCGCCGCGCTTGGCCACCGGCAGGAACAGGTGGCTGCCGACACCGAGGTCGCGCAGCACCAGGTTGCCGCCGTAGCTGCCGGACACGATCGCGCTGACCATCTGGTCGCCGGCCGGCTCGGCAGCCACGACGCCGAGGAACGGGGCCATCGGAAGCGTGATGCCGTGGCTGAACTCCGCGGTGGTCCGGGCGTCGTCGAAGGTGAAGTAGTGCAGGTAGGGTTCGGCGAAGTCGTGTGGCAGAGCCCCCACGCCGAGCGGGAACGAGTTCCAGCCCCAGCCGATCGTGCGCAGCGAGGTGATGCTGACCTCGATCACGTCGCCGGGCTCGGCGCCGGACACCTCGACCGGGCCGAGCATCGAGTACGGGCCGTGCGGGTAGCGGTGCCGCAGTGGCTCGCGGTCGGCGAAGCTCATGCCGAACCTCGCCTCGTTCCCCCAGTGCGTCCAGGTATCCGGGTAGCGGACCGTGTCCCCGGACTCGACCACCGCCACCGGCTCGGCGGCCGGATCCAGGTACCCCGAGCGCACCGTCTCCGGCGTCGACTCGACCGTATGCGTGGTGGGCACTGCATCTCCGTTCAGGTGAGTCGCTCGATGAAACCATCGCGGTCTGCGTGACCTCGGCCCAGCCGTGGTCGATCATCTGCTAATGGCCGCAGCCGGGCATCTCCTCGAACTCTGTCACACGAGGCCGACCGCTGGCGCGATCAGGGTTTGCCTCATGGGCATCGGCGCCCGGGCGGTACCTTGAGCAAGGAGCGCGAGGGACGCTGCAACGGACGATGTCCGCCACGCTCGGGCTTCCCTATTTGCTCTAAAGGGCGTCTTCGAGCAGAAGGAGACGCGCGTGCGCCATAATCCGCATCACTTTGTCGATGATCCCGGGGTCGTCCGCAGGCTGATCCGGGAGAACCCCTGGGGCATCCTGGTCAGCTGCCCCGGTGATCGGCTCGTGGCCTCCCATTACCCCGTGCTGCTGGATGAGGACTGCGACGGGCTGGCCGTGTTCACGCATGTGGGCCGGCCCGATGACCAGCTGCACGGTTTCGGGGAGCGGGAGGTCATGCTCATCGTCCAGGGCGTGCACGGGTACATCTCCCCGAGCTGGTATGCGCCCGGAGCGACGCGGGCGCCGACCTGGAACTTCACCACAGCCCACTGCTACGGGATCCCCCAGGTCCTTGACCAGGAGACCAACCTGCGCACGCTGGCGCGGCTGGTGCAGCATTTCGAGCGCCACGTCGAGGATCCGATGCTGCTGGACCTGGGCTGGGCGGCCCCGGTCGCGAAAGGCACCGTCGGCATCCGGCTGCCGATCGGGCGCTTCCAGTGCAAGGTCAAGATGAGCCAGGATAAGGATCCCGAGACCCAGCGGCGGGTGATCCAGGCGCTTCGTGCTCCAGGCGCCTATCACAACCCCCGCCTCGCCGATGAGATGGAATGCGCACTCGCCAGCGGTTGAGGGTCCGCGCCTGGATGCGGCCGGAATGATCGTTATGTGCCGTTGTCCGGAGGCGGGGGCGGTGGTGGCGGCGTCCAGTTCTTGATGTCGGGATCCACGGTCGCGCTGGCCGGGTCGACCATCGGGCGCGCGGCGATATTGCCTCGCGCTTCGGCCAGGTCGGCCTCTATCTGCTCGGCGAGCCTGGCCTTGGCCGCGGCGTCGGCGGTCTCCTGGTAAATCTGGATGTTGCAGACCGCGCGATTGGCTTCATAGAGCCGCCAGCCAGCGCCCGGCCCGGCGCCCCGGATGGTGATCGCCGTGGTGAGCTCCCTGATGGCCTGCTCCCATGTGGGCCTGTCGGTGTCGGCGGGCCCGGCGCTGTCCTTGTAGGTCCACCCCAGCGATCCGTGGTTTCGGTGGTACTGGTTGCTGGTGTCGGCGGCGATAAGAGCCTGGTAAACCGGGATTACCGACTTCATTACCTGCTGGTGCGCTTTGAGCGCCGGGTTATCGCCCGGCTGCTTGCGGATGTGCCCGTCCAGGTCCTCGCGTATCTGCATGGACAGCGTCCTGCGGATTTGCTCGGCCTGATTGAAGATCAGGATGCGGGTGGAATCCGGCGCGGCGGCCATGGCCTGGCTCAGCTCGGCCGGGGACGGCGCCGCCCCGCCTTTGGCGGAATTGAGCTGGCGGTTGACCAGGCTCAGCGCACTGGACCGGTCGGAATCGCGGCTGTCCAGCTGCTTCTGGATGACCCCGGCCAATCCCTCGGCGAGTTCTCCGGGAAGAACTTCCCGGCTCCACAGGTAAAGGAGCAGAAAGCCAAGCAGAGCGAAATAAATGATGATCCCGAGCCCGAACGCCGAGCTCGACGGCAGCCCGCCGAGCGGGCTTTTCAGGCTCGTGGCCAGTCTGCTCAGGGCGGGCAGGGCATGACCGATCTGCACGAGCCCGACGCCGATGATGATCTTCGTGAGCCAGTCGGACACCTGCTCCAGGTTGGTGTTGGGCCTGAACGAGTCCGACCCGGATCCATCAGCGCCCTGGCCAATCCTCTGGGAGGTCAGCGGGATGCCGAAGAGAAAGCCGATGACCCCCCCGACGAGCGCGGCCGCGCCAGCCACGGCGGCAGCCGTGCCGAACGCAGCCCAGCGTGCCCCGCCCGGCAGTTGCATGGCGTAAAGGAGGGCGACGAGGATGCCGAGGAGGCACAGCAGAGGTATGAAGATCCGCCACAGCCGCCGGCTGCCCCGGCCATCCTGCTGGCCGGCCCGGTCCAGGCGGCCCGCCAGCGAGCGTAATGCTTGCGCAAGCGAATGCCGCAAGGGCTTGTTCCTGCGGTTTCCCCCTCCGCTACTGTTCTGGCGCTTCGTGCCGGGCTGATTGCTCATGCCGACCACCCCGTCGATCCATGCCTGCCGATGTTTGCTGCGGATGGGTAGCGGGCCCCGCAACGATGTGGATGATTTATTACGCTCTGTCTCTCAGCCCGTGGGCACCCTGAGGCTGCTCCGACTGTCCTTAAAGCGGCTGCTTCGGCTCGAAATCCGCCATGTACTTGCTCTTGTAGTAGTTGTTCGGTACCCAGTAGTACGGGTTCACAATGTAACGGTGCTCGCTGATTGGTGCTCCGTAGACGCCCAGCACAAAGGTCACCTGGGCCAGGCAGTCGTAGTCCGGGATGGTGTACAGCTCCCCGTACTCGCTCAGCGCCTCTTTCAGAGCCGCAGCGCTGTGGTTCGTCGTCGTGGAGACGCAGCGGTAAGTCTTGTAATAGTTCTTCGGATGGTAATAGTTCCTGTTCTTGCCCGTCCCTCCAGGCAGGGCCCCCTTAAACAATTGCAGCACCTCGGCCCAGGTGCCCTCGGCAATCCAGGTTTTGCTCTTATAACCGTAGAGGTTGTCGACGGGACCCTCGTTGGCGCCCAGTTCCCACATGCCGGTGTTGCGGTTGATCAGGTAGGCCCAGCCGACGTGGCCGGACATGACCTGGCCATCGAAAGTGAGAGGCACACCGCCCTTGGGGGCATTGAAGACGCAGGCCCGGCCGGTCAGGTTGGCGCCCTTGGCGGCGTTCGAGGGGTCGGCGGTCACCGGGTTCAACACGACGTTGCACGTCGAGCCGTCGCTCACCTCCGCGCAGCTCTCGTCCGCAGCGTCATCGGCGGCCGCCAGCGTTGGCTTGATGGCCCATCCGAAGGCGTTGTCGTCCTCGTCGATGGCGAACGTGCCGTAGCCGTGCGTAAACCATGCGACCGGGATGCAGCCAGTGTTGCCTCCGGCCTTACACATGGCTACTGCCGCGTCCTCGGCCGCGGCGGCCGTCTTCCCGAAGGCATCGACCACGGAGTAGTACTGAGGGGGCGAGTAGGCGAAGGCGCCGTAGGCGTCGGCGGCTGCCGATGCCTGTGGCGCTGCTGCTGCGGCGGGTGCCGCCCCGGACATCAACGTCAGCGCCATTGCCGCGATGGCCGCGGTTAAGGCGGCCAGGTGCCCGAATTTCATTGTCCCCCCCAGGGCTCTGGTTATGGCAGACGCTACACCGCGTGAGCCGGGCAGGGAAGAGCGAGCCTTTTACCTATGTCAAAGCCTGAATTTCGACTGATAGTTCTAGCGCCGGGTCAGCCGAGATCATCGAGGAACGACTCGACGGCTTGGTTGAAGGCCGTTCCCTCCTCCCAGAAGGGGCAGTGGCTGGAGTGCGAGAAGGTCTGCAGCCTGGCCTTGGGAATGGCGTCGGCGATGTACTCTCCTGCCCGCGGGCTGGTCAGCTTGTCGTCCTCGCCGAAAAGGACCAGCGCGGGCACCTCTATCTGCGGGAGGAAGTCGCGATAGTCGCGCAGGGTCTGGTCGACGAGGATGGCGCTGGCGATCGCCGGGGGCACCTGCAGGATTTCGCGAGTCATCCAGGCGACCGTTTCCGGGTCGGGCTCATGCAGCATGAGCTTGACGAACTCCGAGACGAGCCCAGGCTGGTCCGTCTGGATCTGCTCGCTCATCTCGAGCAGCCCGTCGACCGTGATACTGCCGAACTCGTAACCGGGCCAGGCGAAGTCCGATGGCGGCTGGTCGACGACGACGATGCCCGACAGGCTGCCCGGCCCGTTCTGGCGGAGGAACTCGTAGGCAACCATGGCGCCCATGGACCAGCCGACCAGCACCGGCCGTTCGACCCCGTGCCCGGCCAGGATGGCCGCCAGGTCAGCGGCATAGGTCGGCACTGTGTGGCCGTGCAGGACCTTCTCGGAGCGGCCGTGGCCGCGCAGGTCGGGCACGATGACCTTGCGCCGGGCGGCCAGGTCAGGCAGTTGCCGGCGGAAGAACTGCCCGCTCATGCTCCAACCGTGGACCAGAACGACCGGTCGCCCGTTGCTCTGGGCCTGCGTCGGCCCGTCGACGTGCACGGACAAGGTCACGCCGTCCGCCGTGCGCAGCGATTGCGGCATCTGGTACCTCCCGACGTGGCCGCTAGCCGGCCTGGGCCGGCTCGGGCTCGAGGAACACCTTGGCCGTGGCCGCGATCCTGCCGGGGTGGCGGATCGCGAAGAAGACGAGCACGGCGACTCCGAGGGCATACCAGGCCGCTACGACAATGCCGGCCAGGCTCAGCGGGTAGGTCAGCGGGCTGATGAACTTGAACAGCGTGATCCCGAGATCGGTGAAGAAGGCCGGCACGAACAGCACGATGCCCAGCACGGGGAACAGCAGGTGCTTGAGGACGTTGAACTCGCTGCGGTGCTCGCGCCAGAAGTACACGATGCAGGCAAGGTTGACGGCGATGTAGATCGGCACGACGGCGCCGGTGATGATGGTGCCGATCAGGGCGAAGGCGGTCAGCGGGGTGTACTGCTCGCCCAGCCAGAGGGCAAGCGCAAGCCCGCCGCCGAAGCTGACGAGCACGGCCACATACGGCGAGCCCCACTTGCGGCTGGTCCGCCCGAATACCGAAGGCAGCACGCGTATGCGGCCCATCGCCCACTGGGTCCGCGTGGACGCCAGGCCGCCGCCGTTGGCGCACGCCGCGTTGGAGTTCAGCAGCGCGATGAACAGCACGACCCAGCCGCCGCCCCACACCGCGGTCGCCATCAGGTTCCACGGGTTGCCCCCGCCTGCGGTGTAGAAGCTGATGAACCTGCCCGCGCCGAAGTAGACGGTGGCGGCGTAGGTGGTCAGCACGTAGAAGACGCCAATGATCAGGCAGGACCCGATGACGGCGCGGCCGACGTTGCGCCTGGGGTTCCTGGTCTCCTCGGCCAGCGGGGCTGCGGCATCGAACCCGATGAAGGCCAGGATCGCGTACACCGAGCCGGCGATGATGCCGGACGTACCGTGAAAACCAGGCACCGTCGCGTAGTGCGTCGTGAACACGCTGAACGTGTTACGCGACCCCGCCTCGATGATCAGAGTTATCGACAGGGCTACCATGACCAGGATCTCCAGCGCGCCCAGTACCAGGCCGAACCTCGCGCTGACCTGGACATTGGTGAGATTCAGGCCGCCGACCAGCAGCACGCAGAAGATGGTGCCGATCACCCACCAGGCGTTATAGGACAGGCTGAAGTGCGCCTGCAGCGTGCTGCCCAGGATGCTGCCGAACAGGATCGAGACCAGCGGTATGCCCAGCGGGTACAGGCCGGCGAATCCCCATCCGGCCAGGAAACCGAGCTTGCTGCCGAGCCCGCGGGCGATGTAGGTGTACATGCCGCCCGCGGTCGGCAGGTGCCGCGCCAGCTGGCCGATGGACAGTGCCGTGAACAGGCAGCCGACCAGCGCGATGACAACCCCGGCAACCAGCGACCCGCCGGCGAACACCGCTCCCACCGCGATGGAGAACGCCGCCGCGGCCGCTGGGGCCATGGTCGTCACCGACGCGAAGATCACGTCAGGCAGCCCGATGGCATCCTTACGCAGCCCAGTCGCCTGTGAGGCGGCGGCGACCTCCTCGACACTGGTCATCAGCAGACCTCCCGTTTAAATCTACTTTTCCTATTGTATTTAATGACTTTACTCTTCCGAGGGGCGTCGCTGTCAAGCGTTGCGACAGGTGAGCCGCCTGAGCCGCGCCGCGCACCTACCCTCGATGTGACCTCGCAGACGTCCGGACGCGGTG
>JASIJN010000299.1 GCA_030050125.1 Streptosporangiaceae bacterium
CAGTGCCTCGGCGACGCCCTCGATGAGGGTCGACATATAGGCATTGACGACCAGTTTCATACTGCTGCCCTGGCCGGCCTCGCCCAGCCAGACGGTCTTGCGGGCCATCGCGGCGAAGGCCGGGCGCGTGATCGGCTCCGCCGCGGGCGGGCCGGACGCCAGGATAAGCAGCTGGCCGGTCTCGGCGGGGCCCTTGCTGCCCGACACGGGGGCGTCCACGAACAGCACGTCGGGCCGGATCTGGCCGAGCCGTTCCGCGATCTGGGCGGTCGCGGTCACGCCGATCGTCCCCATCTGGGCCCACACGGCGCCCTCGGCGAAGGCCGAGACCACGCCGTCGTCGAAAATCACCGAGTTCACCACGTCACCGGTCGGCAGCATCGTGATCACCACGCCCGCGTCCCGCACCGCGTCGTCCGGCGAGACGGCCGTTCGTGCCCCGGCGTCGGACAGCGGCTTCGTCGCCGACGGCGAACGGTCCCAGACAGTGGTGGGCAGTCCCGCCGCGAGCAGCCTGCGAGCCATGGGCGAGCCCATGATGCCGGTCCCGAGGACCGCAACCGGCGCGTTCTCGGTGAGACGTCGCGTTCTGGCCATACGAACTTTCCTCCCGCAGCTTCGTCAGCGGCCCGTGGAGGCTCTATCCCCCCGCTCAGCACGCCGGAACATGCCGGTGCCAGAGTAGGCGAGACCGCCACGGCCGTGGTCATGATCGTCGCCGACTTCAGCCCTCGCGACGGGTGGGAGCAGCCCATCCTGCGGTTCTTTGACACGCTCATCGGCGTAGTGATCGGCGTCGCCACCGCCTGGGTCAGCCTGCGCGTGATCCGGCTGCGGATCGACCGGGCCCGGCAGCCTGGTCGCTCTGAACGCCGGGCATGAACGAGGGGCGTTCGGGTCGCGTACACTAGCGGGGCACCAGTGCGCTCGTAGCTCAACGGATAGAGCATCTGACTACGGATCAGAAGGTTGGGGGTTCGAGTCCCTCCGAGCGCGCCACCATCGCCGCACGTAGACACGTTGATCACTTGGTGACCTCTTCGCCCTTGTAAAAGACCGGGGATCAGAAGACCTCGAAGGAACGAATACATCTCCACCTAGAGACCGATGACGTCGAAGCCGAAGTGAAGCGCCTCGAAGCACTCGGCGCCAGACGGTGGGATCACCAGCAGGAACGAACCTCTGACTTCTGGGTCCGCAGTCAGCCGGTACCCGCCGCAACGCGCCCACGGTGTCCGCGTTAAGCGCGACTGGCCCGGCCGTCCTCCTCGCGCCGGGCATTCTGTTGCCGCGTAAAGATCACCGCGGCAAGACCCGGCACCTATCAGGAGGACCAGGCAGAATCGAGGCACTACCACCGGGAAGCGGATGAGCACGGCAGGCGAGCACACCAGGCTGACGCGGCGCGGTTTCTGGCTGGAGTACGCGAGCATGGCCTGGATGACCGTGGAGGCGGCGGTCGCGATCACCGCAGGTGTCATCGCCTCTTCGATCGCCCTGGTCGCCTTCGGCCTGGACTCAGTGATCGAGTTCGCCGCTGCAGCCATCGTTGTCTGGCGGCTCCGCGGAGCCAGCGCAGAGCGGGAAACCCGCGCCGTGCGCCTGATCGGCGTCACCTTCTTCGTGCTTGCCGCATATCTCCTGGCCGACAGCATTCATGACCTGATCGCACAGGCAAGACCAGAGGCATCCGTTCCCGGGATCATCGTCACGGCCGCCGCGTTGCTGGTCATGCCGCTCCTAGCGCTCGCCAAGCAGCGCACCGGGTGGGCTTTGGGCAGCCGCACCCTCATCGCCGACGCTGCCGAAAGCGCGTTCTGCGCCTTCACATCGGGCGCCGCCCTGCTGGGAGTCGGACTGAACGCCGGTCTTGGCTGGTGGTGGGCTGACCCGGCTGCCGCCCTCGTGATCGCCGCGCTGGCGGTCAGAGAAGGCATCGAAGCCTGGGAAGACGACGACGTTGACAACGAGGACGGCTGATCCTGTAGACCCGCAGCGTGATCGACGGATCGGCGTGCCCCAGACGGGCCGCCACCACATGAACGGACACCCTCGACATCGAGCCCATCACTCTCACCGGCATCTACAAGAACATGCGGCGCGGCATCATCGCCCTCGTCTCCCGATGCAAGATCACCGGAGGCGAACTGAGCACCACGGACGAAGTGACCGCCTTCCGCTGGGCCACCGAAGCAGACATCACCCAGATGACCGAGGAAGCCTATGCCATCCGCATCCTCGACGCCTTGCACGATGAGCGGCTGACAGCTGTCCGCCAGCACGACGGCGTGCTGCCACCAACGTCCGCGTTCACTGGCGATGAGTTCGGACCGGAGGCGAGGTCGTACATGCGGGGCATGCCAGGTTGAGAGGGGAGAATCCCATGGGCGCAGCCGAGAGTGTAAACATCTACACCGGTGACGGCCGGTTGCTTGAAGCCTTGGTGTCTGGTCCCCCAGACGGAACAGTCTTGGTGTTCCACACCGGCACCCCAGTTGGCCTGGTACCGCTTCCGGCTGGACTCGATCCGGCACCGATGGGACTCCGCACTGTGCTTTACGCCCGGCCAGGCTACGGTCGCTCCACGCCTCAACCGGGGCGCACTGTCGCTGATGCGGCTGGGGATACCGCAGCCATCCTGGACGCGTTGGGTGCTGATCAGTTCCTCAATCTGGGCTGGTCAGGGGGCGGCCCTTACGCGCTGGCCTGCGATGCTCTGCTGGCCGATCGTTGCCTGGCGACCGGGGTTATCGCCGGGATAGCGCCGTACGCTGAGGCTGAAATCTCGAGCCCGGTGCGGGCGTGGTATGAGGCCGACGTAGACAACCAGCTCGCCTTTGCGGGTGACATCGAGGGGTTCCGGCAGGCGGTTGATGCCTTTGTCGCCCAGCTCGCAAACGCCAAGGCCGAGAACATCGCTGCAGAAGCCAACAGCGATGCGGACCGTCGGTTCGTCTCCCGGGGATATGCGGAGTGGGTCGCCTCGTTCATCAGAGCAGGCGGCGCGTCAGGGAGCCACGGAGCCGCTGACGATTGCCTGGCAACCTTGCGTGACTGGGGTTTCCCCTTGGCCAGCATCCGCCAAGTCACCATCTGGCAGGGCACAGAAGACCAGCACGTGCCCCCATTTCACGCTGAGTGGCTCAAAGGCCACCTCCCCCATGCCGAACTGCGAACCCTCGAGGGCGAAGGCCACAACTCCATCGTCGATCATCTGCCCGAGATCATCACCGCCCTGCTCGCCACCGGCCAGTTAGCACAGAACCGATCCGCCTAACCTCGGCGGGATCGGCGCCCCGCTCCGATCCGGACGGCGCCCCCGGTGCGCGTTACGAACGCACTCTCACGTCACGAGCCGCGCTCGGATGTCGCAGATCAGTTGACGGACGACTGTCGCGCATCACCTGATGGAGGACACCAGCTACCGCGGTACTTTGATGCCGAATTAATCCGTTCTTAGGATCAAGCGGCGCCGCGCAGCGGAGCCGGGCCCGGCGTCAGCGCCTGGCTCAGCCTTGACGAGGCCCGCCAGGCGCACGCCGGGCCATACCGTGCGACGACTCTAATCTTGCTACGGATCAGAAAGTTGGGGGTTCGAGTCCCTCCGAGCGCGCCACCGCAGCCGCAGGCAGACACCTTGATCACTCGGTGACCTCCCCGGGTGACTATCTTTTATCGCGGCCCTCTACTGAGGCCAAGTTGCTAACTCCGACTACTGAGCCGCAGTGTGATCCGTGCCTCTGAGGGGCATGGACGCATCCAGAAGTCGAGATGTATCTTGTGGCCATGGATCAGCTTGCGCAGGAGGACATCGCCGCTGCGGCGGCTGCGCATCGTGAACTGGGCCGCGACTACGATGACGCGGTAGCCCAGAGCCTGGTCGAGCGGATCGGCAACGAGATTGACAAGCGAGTGGACGCCAGGCTGGGCCGACCCGACGGTGCTCCTGCACGGCGTCACCGGTCCGACGAGCTGAGCCGACCGGCCCGCGCCTCCCTCGAGACGGTTTCCCTCGCGCTCGGGTCGATGATTGTCGGCGGGATCATCTCCTGGAACGTGCTGAACGACAACCGTGGTGGCTTTGGCCTCTTCGTCTTCATCTGGGTCGTCGTCGCTGTGATCAACATCGCTTACGCCCGGCGGCGTTGACTACCGGAACCCAGATGTCCCCAGGTACCGAAACTCGACACCGCGGCTTCTAACCGATCTTGTGGAGCCTGGCCTGCGTCCGGGCACCTTCGAGCAGGTCCTCGTCTCTGACGTGCACGTAGGTCTTCATCCGGACGGACCGGGATGCCTGCGGTATCGGTGATCACGTACTCACTGCCGGGCGTGTACCAGTCGAGCCCGGTGGGCCCTGCCTGGCACAGGGTTTGAGCCCCTTCGCTCTGCGGTGCCCGCCTCCAGCTTGCCAGCGCGATCTTCGAGCACATCGAAGCATTACACAATGCCAGCGCCGCCATTCCGCCCTCGACTGGCAGGGTCCGATACAGTTCGAGAATTCCGCCCGTTTCCGGGCATCGGCTCGCCAGCACCTTGTCCAGGCGACTGGGTGATGATCAGCTATCCGGCAAGCGGGGAAGCTCGGGTGCCGTCCCGCTCTACAAGATCCATCCATGCGTCGTGACAGGCGCGCCGACACCGCCCTTGACGGCACAGGGCGCCAGCCCTCTAATGACTGCTGAGAGGCTCAGATTCGCACCAATCAGGTCGGGAGGGAGTTCGAATGCCGTTCACTCCGGGACAGACGGACACCGACGACGGTGGCACCGGCACAAGTACTACCGGGCGCGGACTCGTCGGTGAGAGCACCGATCAAGCGGGCGTCGTCGGCACGAGCCAGAACTTCGTCGGTGTTTGGGGGAGAGCCAGAGTCCGGCGAGTGCCGGCCAGCCTGGCGTGTTCGGTACCAGCGCGAACTGGCAGGGTGTCCATGGTGAGAGCGTCGCTCAGGTGGGCGTGTTCGGTACGAGCCAGAACTTCGTCGGTGTTTGGGGGGAGAGCCAGAGCGACACCCAGCCGGGAGTTTACGGAACGGGACCTGTCATAGCCGCCAGCTTCCAAGGAAAGCTTCTGGTGAATGGCTCGGGCAGCTTCACAGGTGATGTTGAGGTGACCGGGGACGTATTGGTGGGAGGTGGCGATTGCGCGGAGGACTTCGCTGTCGTCGAAGGTGCCGCTGATTTCGGTCCTGGTACTGTGATGATCCTGACCGAGGGTGGTGCACTTCAACCGAGTCAGGACGCTTACGACAAGAAGGTGGCGGGGGTAGTTTCTGGGGCTGGGGATGCTCGGCCGGGCCTCATCCTAGGCAAAGAACACTCCTCTGAAAACCACATGCCGCTTGCGCTGGTGGGAAGCGTCTACTGTAAAGCCGATGCGCAATACGGACCAATAGAAGTGGGAGACTTGCTGACAACTTCCCCAACCGCAGGCCATGCCATGAGGGCTGCAGACCCGCTCAAGGCGTTCGGCGCGGTTATCGGGAAAGCGCTGCAATCTCTGTCCTCAGGGCAAGGGCTAGTTCGCATACTTGTAGCCCTGCAGTAAGTCTGTCCGCCCTTCATACGCCTAGATAATCAATGCCCAGGAGCGCTCCCCTTCTAATGCCGCCAAGAGGAGGCTGGTAAAAGAATGGATCGCCAATGTTGAGTCTACGTAATGCGGCCCAGGGTCACGTTAGCGCCGGTCAGCCAATCGACGTACTAGCACTGGCTGCCGCGCTTCCGTGTCCTATCTCTAGCCCCGTGTCTGTCACGAAGCTAATTGCCGAGCTGCAACAGGACAGCTTCATATTTCCGGTGTGGAACTTCGGCGGAGGTTACTTTACTGGCTGGACACAACTGGGCTTGTGCGCTGACGGAACCGGCTCATACCGAGGCCATGCCCATGACAGCGGGCCAGTAGATTATGACTATACTGTGGCTACGGTGCTCCTAGACGTCAAGGATCAGTCTGGCAACAATCTCGCATTCGTTCATAGCGGAACTGTGCATGGGACTGTCGAAGCCTGGGCGAGCCGAGACGATAACTGGCAGACCGACTCCTTGAGTTGTGTCGTCGCCGACAACTGGAGTGCCGTTCAGACTAGCAGGACCTGGAGTCATATACTCAACACGCAAATCGACCCGGTGGGTGTTATCGCAGCTGTTCTCGAAGCAATTCCCATCGCCCTTGGGGTAACTGGACTCGCGCTATTTGGCGGTGGAATTGCATCGACCAACTGGACCTGCCAGTGGATGCCAGCAGAACAAGGCGGAGGGCTAAAATGCGAGGGGAATTAGGCGGCCCTTAGGTTTGTGGCATAAGGGGGGGCGGCCTGGGCGCGAGCACGATCCTGCCGAAAACCTCGCCAGCGTCCATCTTCTGGTGAGCCGCGACGGCCCGCTCCAGGGGAAGCTGCTCATGCATTACCGGGCGCAGCTCGCCACGGCCGGCGGCGGCGAACATCTCGGCGATCGCCGCGCGCCTGTCTGGTCTGGCTATGGTTTCGGTGCTGAAGGTCGCGAATGACAGCGACCTCTGGAACGCCGCGAACATCTGGGCACCGAAGTCCGCCGGCGGGTAGCCCGCGACGACCCCGACGGCCACCATGCGGCCGTTCGGGTTGAGCTTGGCGAAGAACGAGGGCATGGCTGCGCCGGCGACGATATCGATGATGACGTCGTATCCCGCGGGAGCGTCTGCGCCTCCTTCGCCGGCGCGGTCTAGCACGTGGGTCGCGCCGAGCGCGCGCAGGCGGTCGCCGCGCTCGGCCGACGACGTGGTGACCGCCAGCGCGCTGGCACCACGACGCGCCGCGAGTTGGACCGCCATAACGCCGATGCCGCCGGCCGCGCCGCGCACCAGCACGGACTCGCCGGGAGCGAAGCGGGCATGGCGCAGGCCGAAGTAGGCCACCGCTCCGGAGCTCCCGAGCGTCACCGCGTCGGCGGCCGACATGCCCGCGGGGAGGGGTACGAGCGTCTCGGCCGGAGCGACCGCCCGTTCGGCGTAGCCGCCGCCCAGGCCCGTGAACGCCCAGACGCGCTGGCCAGTCCATGACGTGTCGACGCCATCGCCGACTGCGGTCACGGTGCCTGCGATCTCGCCGCCGAGGACGTGACCTTCTTTGAACCCGTACGCGGCCAGAGTCCCGTTTCGGATGGTGACGTCGACCCCGCCGACGCCGATGGCCTCGGTGGCGATCAGCACCTGCCCATGACCGGGACTCGGGTCGGGGAGGTCGACGATGGCGAGGCCCTGGGGGCTGCCGAACGCCCGGATCGCAACAGCCTTCAATGTCGTCTCCGTATTGCGAGGCCGGCCGGGCTGGTCCGGGGTGCCACTCCCACAGACGCAGCCGACGCTAGCGGCCGATGGGGATCAGCGAAGCCCTCCCGCCCGCAGACGTTAACGGACGCCACCGTCCGCTTAGCTAAAGTGAGAGCGGTGACCGGCCATTTGCCTCACACCCTGCGCTCCGACGCCCGGGACAACCGCGAACTCATCCTCGACGCGGCCCGTGCGGTGTTCGCCGCCGAGGGCCTGAACGTTCCGATGCGGGAGATCGCCCGCCGGGCCGGCGTCGGCCCCGCCACCCTGTACCGCCGCTTCCCGACCAAGCAGGCGCTGGTCACCGAGGCCCTCGCGGGCCAGATGCGCGCGTGCCACGCCATCGTCGACGAGGGGCTCGCCGACCCCGACCCGTGGCACGGCTTCTGTCTGGTGATCGAGAAGATCTGTCAACTGCACGCACGCGACCGGAGCTTCACCGCAGCCTTCATGTCGGCCTTCCCCAACGCGATGGACTTCGCCGCGGACCGCGAATACGCGCTGCGCTCCATGGCCGGACTGGCTCGCCGCGCCAAGGATGCCGGCCGCCTTCGCGCCGACTTCGTGCTGGACGACCTGATTCTCATGCTCATGGCCAACAGCAGCATCCGCGCCGCCTCGCCAGCCGCTGCGGTCGCGGCCTCCCGGCGTTTCGCCGCGCTCGCTATCCAGGCCTTTCAGGCCTCCCCAGAGGCCCCGGCGCTGCCGCCGGCAGCACGGCTGGCGCCGGCGCAGCGGAGTCGAAAACCTTGACAATGCTCTTGGCCAGCAGGGGCGGCACCGAATTGCCCAGCTGCGCCTGGACCGAGGCACGGCTGCCGACGAGCTCGAATTCGTCTGGGTAAGTGAACAGCCTCTTTATCTCCGCGATACGCAGCCGCCGGTTCTGCCAGTGGAACGGGCCGACATACGGCCCTGGCTGAGCCTGGATAGTAGGCGACGGTTTATCCGGAGAGAGTTTCAACAGGAACGACCAGTACTTGCTGCGCCAGCCGAAGACGGGATCGGGATGGCCGCGCTCGCTGGTGTAGAAGAGATAGTTGTCACCGGGGGGGATCGCGGGCAGGAGATGACCGTACTTGCCATTCACTGTCTCTTCCGGCTCCGGGTCTGTCACGAGGCCAGCCAGCGCCTCCCCGGCGGTGACATGCGGACGTTGCGGATCACCGGTCACCCGCCGTTCCCAGCGCCCGCCGTGTGTCGGCGCCGGGAGAGACGGCAGAGGTTCATCCTTCGGCACGCCAATGATGAACAGGCGCGGCCGGGCCTGAGGCACGCCGTAGTCCGCGGCGTGAAGCACCTCGGCGTGGCAGTGGTATCCGGCCGCGTCGATCTCCCTCAGCAGCCGCTCGAACGCTGGCCTGCTGGCCTTGTTGTTGTACGTCAGCGCGTAGACGTTCTCCAGCACGAACCGCCGCGGCCGCGCCTCGGCCAGGATCCGGGTGTAGGCCTGCAACAAGGAGGCGCCCGGGTCCAGGCCCTCCCGCTTCCACTCCAGCCAGAACCCCGACTTGGAGAACGGCGTGCAGGGAGGTCCGCCGATCAGCAGGTCCAGCCGTTGTCCTGGCCGCAAGCCAGCCGCGCGGATGATCTCGCGGGTTGGCGTGGCCATGATGTCCTTCTGCAGAACGGGGGAGGCGAGGTGACGGAAGTTCTTCTCCATCGTCGCCGCCGCGTCACGGTCCCATTCGACCGCCGCCCTGACCTCATAGCCTGCCTGCTCCGCCCCCAGGTCGAGACCGCCCGCGCCAGAGAACAGGGAGATGGCGATGCCCTGAGCGCTCACGAAGACGATCCTCCCAGTAGGTAGTGACAAAGCCTGGCACCGGAGAGCCCGACACGCAGGGCGGATGACATCGGGTCAGCCCCCGCCTGGCTGCTGTCGTTTCCTCAGCTCGTTCAGTTCATCGTGGGCCGCCTTCAGCAGCCGCTGGAGCTGGGTTTGCACCTGCGGACTGACCCTGAAGGCGAACCGGCGCCAGTAGTCGTAGAACTCGGCGGAGGTCGCGAAGGCGCCCTCTCCTGACCGCAGCGCTTCGATGCTCGTCATTGCGCCGATGTACTCCCGGGTGGTGGAGGATCGCTCCCGGCTGGCGATGCGCCAGGGCTCCTGCACGATGATCTCCAGGTCCTCGACGCGGGCGTTGTTCCCAGGATTGAGGGTATAGATCATGATCACGTCGAGGTGCGAGCCGTAGTCGTTGAACGGGCGGATGGTTCCCGGCCAGTGCAGCTCTGGCCACTTGAAGTAGGTGTTACCGGTGTAGAGGGTGATCCTGCTCTGTGTCTTCCGCCCGTTGGGCGCCCGCCGGGCGGCCTTGATGTCCACCGCGTGAAAGCCTCCGCCGAACGTCGGGCCCGCGAACTCGAGGTCGGGATAGCCGCGCTCGCTTCCCCGGCGCACCTGCACCTGGGGAATCAGCAGCGCCCGCAGCGTCAAGAAGTTCACGATCGACACTTCTAGGACGTTTGCCAGGGCGGCCGGCTCACTGGGGAGTGGCAGCAAGTGGCCACCTTGCGTGAGCCGTTCCTCCAGTTCCGCCGGTCCGGCCGCCTCCAGCGGCCACGAGGACAGATCGCTGTCCCGCTGGAATACCCCGGCCACGTTGAACCGGTAGTCCGCACACTGCTCGCGGAGCCAGGCGCGTAGATCAAGCGGTTTCGCCACACTGCAAGAGCCTGCCACAAGTGATCAAGCCCGGGGGGTTACCTCCGCAGCGGCCCGGCCCGCTGTCGGTGGCCGGGTTTACCGTGGGTGGGCAAAGGCCACGTGCGCCAGGGCTCGCGATTAAAGGAGAGGCATGACCACACTGGAGAACCGGCCGAACGCCGCGCTTCTCGTCATCGATGTCCAGAACGGCGTCGTCGAGGCGGCTCACGAGCGCGACGCGGTCGTGGCGAACGTCGCCAGCCTGGTGGAGAAGGCGCGAACGCAGCGGATCCCCGTCGTCTGGGTGCGGCACTCCGACGACGACCTGCCTGCGGGCAGTGACGAGTGGCAGATCGTCCCTGAGTTGAAGCCGGGCGACGCCGAGCCGGTCGTCGAGAAGACCTATCTCGACTCCTTCGAGGACACCACGCTCGAGACCGTGCTGTCCGGCCTCGGAGTCGGGCGCCTGGTCGTCGCCGGCGCCCAGACCGACGCGTGCATTCGCTCGACCCTGCACGGCGCTCTGGTCCGGGGCTACGACGCGACCCTGGTCAGCGACGCCCACACGACGGAAGACCAGACCGAATGGGGAGCGCCTCCGCCCGGGCAGGTCATCGCGCACACGAACCTCTACTGGACCCATCAGACGGCGCCGGGGCGCAAGGGCGGCACGGTCAAGACCGAGGATGTCGACTTCGGCGGCCCTTCCTGACCCGGTTAGTCCTTGACTCCGCCGTACCAGAACTGCTGGAGCGGCGGGTAGATCAACTCCTGGTCGCGCGGCAGTGACGCCTTGATCGACCTGGTCCGCTCGTCGGCGAGCACCTCGACCCGGCGCGCCTCGACGGCGTCGAAGGCCTGCCGGGCAACCGACTCCGGGCTGATCTTGGGCACGTCGATCCCGGCCGCCATGTCGGTGTCGATGAAGCCGGCGTGCACCCCGACCACCAGCGTGCCCTGACCGGAAAGCTCCATGCGGATGCCGTTGGTCAGCGACCATTCCGCCGACTTCGAAGCACCGTAGGAGGGGTCGAGCGGGTTGGTGAAGAAGCTGGTCACCGACAGCATGTTGACGATCGCGCCGCCGCCGTTCGCGGCCAGCACCGGCGCGAAGGCGCGGCACATCATGAGCGTGCCGAAGTAGTTGGTCTCCATCTCCAGCCGTGCGGCGTCGAGGTCCGGCGCGCCGATGAACGGGCTGGCCTTCATCACGCCGGCGTTGTTCACCAGCAGGCTCACGTCCGCGCACTGCGCCGCGACCTCCGCGACCCGCCGCGGATCGGTGATGTCGAGGGCCACCGGCGTCACCCCGGGCTCGGTAACCGTGGCCGGGTCGCGCGCTCCGGCGTAGACCTTGGCCGCGCCCCGGCTGACCAGTTCCCGGGCGAACACCCGGCCCAGCCCGCGCCCGGCTCCCGTCACCAGCGCAACCGATCCGTCGATCTTCATCGCGCATCCCCCCGCGTCCAGCGTATGGGAGAGCCAGCCGCCGGCCGAGGCCGGAGCAGGCCCGTTCACGTCGCGCTCACACACCCCGATAAGGGACCTGAACGTTACGTCTCGGGGGCGACGCCGGCTCGATGGGTCAGCGGTCCGCCGCGGTCAGCGGACCCGGTAGTACGCGGTCGGATGCCACCACGGGCCGAACTGGATCCAGCCGATCACCTGCCCGGCCGCGTGCGCTCCGAAGGTCCAGTCGCCGTGCGCGTAAAGCTCCACATGCCCCGAGCCGTAGAAGGCCAGGTCGCCCCTGGACGGGACGCGGACCCGCACCAGGTGCCAGCTTCGCAGCATCCCGTAGGTGGTACGCGGCAATATGATCCCGGCGTGCCGGTAGGCCTCCATGACCAGGCCGGAGCAGTCGTAGCCGGACGGCCCGGTGCCGCCGAATTCGTAGGGCTTGCCGTACTGGGTTCTGGCCCAGTAGAACGCCCGAAGCCGGGCGGGCAGGACCGATGCCCTGGACCGGTCCGAGGCGGCATGCGTGCCGGCCGATGAATGGGCCGACGCGGCGACGGCCGGGCCGGCGGTGAAGGTCAGGGCG
>JASIJN010000300.1 GCA_030050125.1 Streptosporangiaceae bacterium
TCCCCGCGCCTGCGGCGCCACTCTCCCGCGTGTGCGGCGCCAGCCCCCGCGTGTGCGGCGCCAGCCCCCCGCGCCGGCGGTGATGGGTGTGGCTCCGGTGCACATAGAAGTGACCCAGATTCGCATTCATCCGGCCGCGCCAGCCCCCGCGGGTGCGGGGCCAGCCGCCCTCCCCGCGTGCGGCGCCAGCCCCCCGCGCCGGCGGTGATGGGTGTGGCTCCGGTGCACATAGAAGTGACCCAGATTCGCATTCATCCGGCCGGCTGCCGAACCCGCTCGGGAACCTCGCTAGGCTGCCTGATTGGAACCGGTCGCAGCGAATGAATGTGACCCAGGCAGCGGACATCGGCGGCATCGCCGCGCATCTAGGACGGACCCGAGTGGACCTGTTTGAGCATCAGGCGAAAGAGATCTTCGCGGAGTACGGGGTGCCCGTTCCCCAGGGCAGGATCGCCCACACCCCGGCCGAAGCCCGAGCGGTGGCGGAGGCGTTCGCCGCAGCTGGCAAGCCGCACGTCGTCGTCAAGGCCCAGGTGAAGGTGGGCGGCCGCGGCAAGGCCGGCGGCGTGAAGCTGGCCGACGGCCCGGACGAGGCCGAGGCGGTCGCGACCCAGATCCTAGGCATGGACATCAAGGGCCACACCGTGCACAAGGTGCTGGTCGAGGAGGCCAGCGACATCGCCCAGGAGTATTACCTGTCGTTCCTTGTCGACCGTTCCGGCCGCACATTCCTGTCCATTTGCTCGGTACAGGGCGGCATGGAGATCGAGGAGGTCGCGCACGTCAACCCGGAGGCCGTGGCCCGGGTGCCGATCGACCCGCTGACCGGGGTCGACTTGGCCAAGGCGACCGAGATCGTGACCGCGGGCGGCCTGCCCGGCGAGGCCGTCCCCGGAGCGGCGGCGCTCGCGGAACGCCTCTGGGCCGTGTTCGTGGGCAAGGACGCCCTCCTTGTCGAGGTCAACCCCATGATCCTTACCACCGGCGGGCAGGTCAGGGCGCTCGACGGCAAGGTGACCCTGGACGACAACGCGGCCTTCCGCCAGGATTTCGCCGCGTTCGCCGACCCCGAGGCGGCCGATCCGATCGAGGCGCGGGCCAAGGAGAAGCACCTCAATTACGTCAAGCTCGACGGCCAGGTGGGCATCATCGGGAACGGCGCCGGGCTGGTCATGTCCACCCTCGACGTGGTCGCCTACGCGGGCGAGGAGTTCGGCGGCATCCGGCCCGCGAACTTCCTCGACATCGGGGGCGGCGCCTCGGCCGAGGTGATGGCCAACGGCCTGGAGATCGTGCTGTCCGACCCGTCCGTCCGCAGCGTGCTGGTCAACGTGTTCGGCGGGATCACTTCGTGCGACTCGGTCGCGAACGGGATCGTGTCCGCGATCGGGATGCTGGGGACGCGCGGCGAGGAGGTGCGGCTGCCGATCGTGGTCCGCCTCGACGGCAACAACGCGGCCGAGGGACGGCGGATACTGGACGCGGCCGGGATTGCGGTGGTCGAGCAGGTCGCGACCATGGACGACGCGGCCCGCCGCGCCGCCGAGCTGGCCGCCGCGGCCACGACGGGAGTATGAGATGGCGATCTTCCTGACCGGCGAGAGCCGGATCATAGTGCAGGGCATCACCGGCTCCGAGGGCCGCAAGCACGGAACCCGGATGCTCGCGGCAGGCACCAAGGTGGTCGGCGGGACCAACCCCCGCAAGGCCGGCCAGACCATCGAGCTCGGCGGGATCGCGCTGCCGGTGTTCGGCACGGTCGCCGACGCGATGGAGGCCACCGGCGCCGACGTCTCGGTGGTCTTCGTGCCGGAGACGGGGACCAAGCACGCGGTGATCGAGGCGGTGGACGCGAAGATCCCGCTCGTCATCGTCATCACCGAGGGAATCCCCGTGCACGACTCGGCGGAATTCTGGGCCTACGCGAGCGCGCACGGGAACCAGACGCGCATCGTCGGCCCGAACTGCCCGGGCGTCGCCTCTCCCGGCAAGTCGAACGCCGGGATCATCCCGGCGGACATCACCTCCGAGGGCCGGATCGGCCTGGTGTCGAAGTCGGGCACGCTGACGTACCAGATGATGTACGAGCTGGGCGACATCGGCTTTTCCACCGCCGTGGGCATCGGCGGCGACCCGATCATCGGCACGACGCACATCGACTGCCTGCAGGCGTTCCAGGACGACCCGGAGACCGACGCTATCGTCATGATCGGGGAGATCGGCGGCGACGCCGAGGAGCGCGCGGCGGCCTACATCGAGCGGTACATCACCAAGCCGGTGGTCGCCTACGTGGCGGGGTTCACCGCGCCCGAGGGCAGGACGATGGGGCATGCCGGGGCGATCATCTCCGGATCGGCGGGCACGGCCCAGGCCAAGAAGGAGGCCCTGGAGAAGGTCGGGGTCCGGGTCGGCCGCACCCCGAGCGGAACCGCCCGCCTCGTCCGCGAGCTCGTGCAGGGCGGCTGACGCCCGGTCGGCATCGGCTCGGGCCGGCGCATCGGCGCGCCTCCACCTGTCGGGGCGCGGCAATTGCGAGGCTTGGCTGTTGTGACGACTCGGTTGGCGGCCGGGCAGCGGCCAGGCCCGGGCGACGACAGCCCGGTTCCTTCCCGCGCCGACCGCCCGCTGGCCGTCACGGGGGCGATCGCCGCGTGCGCCGCCGCCGGGACCGGGCTCGTGGTCCTGACCATGCTCGCGGTGGCCGGCTGGATCGCGGCCCCGCACGCCGGGCTCGGCCTGACCGGCGTGCTGCGCACGGCCGCCCTGCTCTGGCTGATCGGCCACCACGTGGGTTTCGCCCTGCCCCGGGCGGGCCGGATCGGCATGCTGCCGCTCGGGCTGGTCCTGCTGCCCGGTGCGCTGCTCTGGCGGGCCGGGCGCTGGGTGGTGCGGACCGGAGGCGTGGACAAGCTCCGCCACGTGGGCTATGCCGCTCTCGCCCTGGCCGTTCCATACGCCATGGTGTCCGCCGCGCTCGCCCTGGCCAGCAGCTCCAGACTTGCCACGCCGTCACTGCCGGAGGCGGTGGCGTGCCCGTTCCTGCTCGCGCTGGTCGCCGGGGGACTGGGCGGGGCGCGTGCGCTGGCCCCGTGGACTCGGCTGGTCGGCCTGCTTCCCGACCGGCTGCGCGCGGTGACCGCCGGCACGGCGGGAGCGCTCGCCGTCCTGGTCGCGGCCGGAAGCCTTCTCGGCGGGATCTCGCTCGCGATGCACCTGCGGGAGTTCCGCGCGGTCGACCAGTCGCTGGCCCCGGGCATGGTCGGCGCGGCGCTGCTGCTGCTGGCCCAGCTCGCCTACGTGCCCAACGCGATCACCTGGGCGATCTCCTTCATGCTCGGTCCCGGGTTCGCGTTCGGGACCGGGACCGTCGTCGCGCCGACCGGCTCGGTGCTCGGCCCGCTCCCGGCCTTCCCCATGCTCGCGGCGCTGCCGCCGGGGGTGCGTCCGGCGGTTCCGGTCGCGCTGTCGGCGGCCGTGCTGGTCGTGCCGTACCTGGCCGGAGTCTTCGGCGGGCTGCTGACCACACGTGCGGCGCCGTTGCTTGCCCTGGAGATCGCGCCGCTTTGGGGTTTCGCCAGCGGGGCGCTGACCGGGTGCGTGCTCGGCGTGCTGGCCGCGGTGGCCGGCGGGCCGCTGGGCGACGGCCACCTGGCGGC
>JASIJN010000301.1 GCA_030050125.1 Streptosporangiaceae bacterium
CATGACGGCAGCCTGTTCGACCGGCCGGTCCCGCCGCCGGAGGTCAGGCCGATGGGAACGCTGACCAAGCCCGGCCGGGCCACGGTGGAGGGCCGCGTGTACGCGGTCGAGATCCGGCCGGTCGAGCGCAACACCGTGCTCGCCGCCGAGGTGGCCGACTCCACCGGCCAGCTGACCGCGCTGTTCTACGGGCGGTCACACATCCCCGGCCTGGACTGCGGCTCCCGGGTCCGGTTCCGGGGCCAGGTCGGCATGCGGGCGGGCGGTCCGGTCATGATCAACCCCGCGTATGAACTCCTGGCTCCGGGCGAGGACATGCAGCAGCCGGGCGGGGCGCCGTCCGGCGAGGACGGCGCCCCTGGCGACTCGCCGAAACGGCGCGGACCCAGGCGGCGCAAGGACACATGACCGGGCACTCGCACGGCGTGACCGTCACCTGGCGGCATCGCCGGGCGCTGATCACGGTCCTGGCGCTGACCACCACGATCGCGATAGCCGAGGTCGTGGGCGCGGTGCTGACCGGCTCGCTGGTGCTGCTCGCCGACGCGGCGCACATGGCCGCGGACGCGGCCGGCCTCGGCCTGTCCCTGCTCGCCGTCTACATCGCCGCCCGGCCGCCCACCGCGAGGCGTACCTTCGGTTACGCACGCGCCGAGATCCTGGCCGCGATGGCCAACGCCGTGCTGCTGCTGGGCATGGCGACGTTCATCATCGTTGACTCGATCCGGCGGCTGATGTCCCCGCCCGGGGTGAACTCCGGGCTGCTCATCGTCTTCGGCGTGATCGCGCTGGCCGCCAACGCGGTGTCGCTGCTGCTGCTACGCCGGGGCCAGGCGGAAAGCCTGAACCTGCGCGGCGCCTTCCTCGAGGTCGCGTCGGACGCGCTCGGCGCCACGGCGGTGATCGTGACCGGGATCGTGATCGCCACCACCGGCTTCACCCGAGCCGACCCGATCTTCTCGCTGCTGATCGCCCTGCTCATCCTGCCCAGGACGTGGCGGCTGCTGCGGGAGACCGTGGACGTCCTGCTCGAGGCGAGCCCGAGGGACATGGACCTGAGCGAGGTCCGGCGGCACATGATCAACCTGCGCGGCGTCCGCGACGTCCACGAACTGCACGCCTGGACGATCACCTCTGGCCTCCCCGTGCTGTCCGCGCACGTCGTGGTGGACCCGGAGGCGTTCGACGACGGCCGGTGCTTCGGCATGCTGGACCTGCTTCAGGACTGCCTGCGCGGCCACTTCGACGTCGAGCACTCCACGTTCCAGCTCGAGCCGGCCGGGCACGCAGCGCACGAGCGGCCGATGCACGAGTAGCCCGGCGCCGGAATCAGCCCCGCTCTGGAGTCTTTGCTTACCAGCGGGTAACGTCGATGTTATCGCCGTTCAGCGGAGGTCGCCGTGAGCACCTACGACCATTACACCACCCCCGTCGCGCCCGGGACCTGGGACGTGCCAGCGGCCGGAGCCACCCGGTTCAGCTGGGAGTACGACAACGGCCGGGGCCGCCTGCTCGACCTGTACCAGCGCGGCAAGGACAAGCAGTGGGACGCGACCAAGCGGATCGACTGGTCCATCCCGGTGAACCCGGCCAACGTGATGGACGTGTCCGAGGAGTTCTCTCCGATCTACGGGTCGCGCCAGTGGGAGGTCCTATCGCAGTCCGAACGGGACGAGCTCGGCCATCACCTGTCCGCCTGGCTGTTCAGCCAGTTCCTGCACGGCGAGCAGGGCGCCCTGACCGTGGCGGCGCGGATCGTGGAGTCCGTGCCCGACATGGACTCCAAGTTCTACGCGGCCACGCAGGCCATGGACGAGGCGCGGCACGTCGAGCTGTACTCGCGGTTCATGCGGGAGAAGATCGGCCTGTATTACCCGGTGAACAAGGACCTGGCCCAGTTGCTGGCCGACGCCCTCAGCGACTCGCGCTGGGACCTGCCGTACCTGGGCATGCAGGTGCTGATCGAGGGACTGGCCCTGGCCGCGTTCGGCGTGCACCGGGACATGTCCAATAACGCCCTGGTAACCCAGCTGCTGGCCTACGTGATGCAGGACGAGGCGCGCCACGTGGCATTCGGCCGGCTGGCCCTGCGCGACTACTACCGCGAGCTGACCGAGGCCGAGCGCGCCGACCGCGAGGAGTTCGTGGTCGAGGGCTGTTACCTGATGCGCAACCGGTTCCAGGCCCAGGAGGTCTGGGAGCGGATGGGCTTCAACGTCGCCGAATGCCTGGAGTTCACCGAGCAGTCGCCGGTCCAGCAGGCGTTCCGGACCCTGCTGTTCTCGCGCATCGTGCCATGCGTGAAGGACATCGGACTGTGGGGGCCGAAGGTTCAGCGCGCGTACACCGACCTGGGCGTGATCGACGCCGCGCAGAGCGACCTCGACGAGCTGATGCGCTCCGACGAGGAGATCGCCGACCGGGTGGACCAGGAGAAGTACGCAGCCGAGCTGGCCTTCCGGCAGGCCGAGGTGACCGCGGCGGTGGCCGACGGCGCGCAGGAGTGAGCGCCGGCCGGTGCTGAACGATCTTTCAGGACGGCCCTGATCCGGCATACGATCGCGGCGTGACCAATCTGCCGATGCCCAGCTTTCCCGCCGATTTCGCCTGGGGCGTGGCCACCTCCGCCTACCAGATCGAGGGCGCGGTGGCCGAGGGCGGCCGCGGCGAGTCGGTCTGGGACGTGTTCTGCCGCAAGCCAGGGGCGATCCGGGACGGTCACACCGGCGACGTCGCGGCCGACCACTACCACCGCTGGGCCACCGACGTCGGGCTGATGGCCGAGCTCGGCCTGACCGCGTACCGGTTCTCGATCGCCTGGCCCAGGGTCCAGCCGGACGGCAAGGGCCCGGCCAACGAGGCCGGCCTTGACTTCTACGACCGGCTGACCGACGGGCTGCTGCTGCGGGGCATCACCCCGGTACCGACGCTCTTCCACTGGGACCTGCCCCAGCCGCTCCAGGACGAGGACGGCGGCTGGCTGGCCAGGGACACGGCGCAACGGTTCGCCGACTACGCCGGGCTGGCCGCGGAGCGGCTGGCCGACCGGATCCCGATGTGGATCACGCTGAACGAGCCGTTCGTGGTCATGGCGTACGGGTACGCCCTCGGGGTGCACGCGCCGGGCCAGGACCTGATGCTCGGCGCCCTGCCGACCGCGCACCACCAACTGCTGGGCCACGGGCTGGCCGCATCGGCGCTGCGCGCCGCCGGGGCCAGGCAGGTGGCGATCACCAACATCCACACCGCCGCCTGGCCGGCCAGCGACGACCCGGCCGACGTGGCCGCCGCGCGGGCCTACGACACCCTGCACAACCGGCTGTTCGTCGACCCGCTGCTGCTCGGCCGCTACCCGGATCTGTCGGCGTTCGGGGTGGACGGCCTGGGCTGCGTGCTGGACGGCGACCTCGCGGTGATCTCGGCGCCGCTGGACGCGCTGGGCGTGAACTACTACAGCCCGACCAGGCTCTCGGCGCTGCCCGACTCGGAGCTGCCATTCCGGATGGAGCCGATCCCCGGCTACCCGGTGACCGCGTTCGGCTGGCCGGTGATCCCGGCCGGGCTGACCGAGGTGCTGACGACGTTCGCCGAGCGCTATGGCGACCGGCTGCCGCCGGTCTACATCACCGAGAACGGGTGCTCGCTGCGCGACGAGATGGCCGGGGACGGGACGATCGACGACCAGCCCCGGATCGGCTACCTGGACGGCCACCTCAGGGCGGTGCACGACGCGATGACCGCCGGCGTGGACGTGCGCGGCTACTTCTGCTGGTCACTCATGGACAACTTTGAATGGGGCGAGGGCTACAACCAGCGCTTCGGGCTGGTGTACGTCGACTTCGAGACGCAGCGGCGGACACCGAAGGCCTCGTTCGGCTGGTACAAGGACCTGATCGCCGCCCAGCGCGGCTAACGGTCGTCAGCCGCCGCGCGGCGCGTCGTCGTCTACGGGCCGCCGGGCCGGAACCTGGGCAAGATCTCCGAGATGCTGGGCGGCAGGAAGCCGAACGCGGTGAGCTGCCGGGCCGCCTGAGCCGGCGTTTGCCGCAGCCGCAGGGCGGCCCGGATCACGTGCGAGAGCGGGACGGGCGCCGCCGGGTCAAGCCACGGGCTTTCCCCGTCCAGGTCTCGGCTGATCAATAGGACGTCCTCGCCGCCGATCTCGGGCGGGAGCGCCGAGACATCCGGAACGTCAAAGCCCAGCGCCGTCAGCCGCTCCGCCACCTGAGCCGGCCGGCGACGCAACTGGGCCGCGGCCCGGACCACGTGGCTGAGCCGGACCGGCTCGGCCGGGTCAAGCCACGGGTCTTCCCCGTCCATCTCCGCGCTGATCAAAGTGACGTCATCGGGGCCCAGCTCGGCCGGGAGCGCCGAGACATCCGGGACGTGAAAGCCCAGCGCCGCAAGCCGCCCGGCGACCCGGGCAGGCCCGCGGCGCCGCCGTGCCGCGGCCCGGACCACATGGCCAAGCCGGACCGGCTCGGCCGGGTCAAGCCACGGGTCTTCCCCGTCCAGATCCACGCTGATCAAGGTGACGTCATCGGGGCCGACCTCAGCCGGGAACGCCGATACATCCGGGACGACGAAGCCCAGCACCCTCAGCCGCTCGGCCACGTCCGCCGGCGCGCGGCGCAACTGCGCGGCCGCCCGGACCACATGGCCAAGGGGGACCGGCTCGGCCTGGTCAAGCCACGGTTCCCCGCCCTCGAGGTCTTCGCTGATCAAATCGGCGTCGTCGTCGCCATCCTTGCCCGCGAGCGCGGAAACGGCCGGGACGGCGAAGCCCAGCAACGTAAGCCGCTCGGCCACCTCGCCGGGCGGGCGGCGCAATTGCGCGGCCGCCCGGACCACATGGCCAAGCCGGACCGGCTTGGCCTGGTCAAGCCACGGGGCTGTCCCGTCCAGGTCGTCGCTGATCAATTCGGCGTCACGGGTTCCGATCTCGGCCGGGAGCGCCGAGACGTCCGGAACGGCAAAGCCCAGCACCCCAAGCCGCTCGGCCACGTCCGCGGGCGCGCGGCGCAGCTTCGCGGCGGCAGTGACCACATGGCCAAGCCGGACCGGCTCGGCCGGGTCGAGCCACGGACCATTGCCGTTCAGGTCACCGCTGATCAGAGTGACGTCATCGGGGCCGACCTCGGCCGGGAAGGCCGAGACGTCCGGAACGACGAAGCCCAGCACCGTAAGCCGCTTGGCCACGTCGGCGGGCGCACGGCGCAGCTTCGCGGCGGCACTGACCACATGGCCAAGCCGGACCGGCTCGGCTGCCTCGAGCCACGGGCCTTTGCCGTCCAGGTCACCACTGATCAAGGTCACGTCATCGGGGCCGACGTCCGCCGGGAGCGCCGAGACGTCCGGAACGACGAAGCCCAGCACCGTGAGCCGCTCGGCCACGTCCGCCGGGGTCCGCCGCAGCCGGGCCCCGGCGCGGACCAGATCGCCGAGCACGATTGGCTCGGCTGCCTCCGGCTTCACCTCGTTGAGCAAGCTGACGTCACCGGGGCCGACGTCGGCCGGCAGCGCCGAGACGTCCGGAACGACGAAGCCCAGCAGCGCAAGCCGCTCGGCGACCAGCGTCGGCGCCCAGTGGAACCGCGCCGCCCTCTCGACGATCCGCACGAGCGGGACCTGCGCGACCAGGTCGAGCCACGGACCTCTCCCCGGATCCATGTCGCGGCTGATAAGGGCGACGTCATCGGGGCCGATCTCGGCCGGAAGCGCGGAGACGTCGGGAACGGCGAAGCCCAGCAGCGCAAGCCGCTCGGCCACCTGCGCAGGCGCGCGGTGCAACCGCACGGCGGCGCGGACCACGTGGCCGACCAGGACCGGCTCGGCCGGTTCCAGCCACGGGGCGGTCCCGTCCAGGTCACGGCTCATCACGGTGGTGTCGGACGGGAGCGCCGGCGTGGCGCGGCGTTCGGGATCTGACTGTGACGAGGCATCCCCATCCAGTCCGCAGGCAGTCGCGCGCCACGCGGCAAGCCAGTCGGGAAAATTAGCACTGCCCCTTTGCCCCAGCAGCGCGGAATCGAGTCGGCAGAATCCCGTGGCGCGGAGGTCGACGATCACGCCTTCGATGTCTAGGGTCTGCCCGGATTCGATCGCGCTCCTGATGATTATGTCGGCGATATCGGGCCACTCGTCGGCAAGGCGGCGGAGCCAGTCGAAGGTGACGGCAGACCAGTAGCGTGCCACCAGGTCCGGAATCGCCCGGCGAAGCAGGATCTCGACGTCGGTCTTCCGGTAGCCGATGATATTGCGCCGGTTGACCGACAGCGTGGGAGCCAGCCGCCCGGTCAGGTTCGCGACGGCCCCGAAGATCGTCGTGTCCGACGTTATACCGTCCGTCAGGACCATGCCATCGTCCCGGCACCACCACACCGGAGCGCCGTGACTGCGGCCGCTGAAGTCCTGGACTTTCGTTCGATTGTCCGCGGCAGGGCTCTGATCGGAAGCGTCCTCCTCCTCCGCCGCCTGATGGGGCGAGAGCTCACCGGCCGGCCAGACGAGCCTCGCGGTGGCATCGCGGGCGCTGGTTTCGAATTCCGCGACCCACAAGATCTCCCGCAGGACTTTCACGCAGGACAGATCGCCCTGGTCTGGCTGAAGGTGCAGGCGCACCGTTGTTCCGGCTTCGCTTCCCGGGCCGAGCGAGCGGATGCGGAAGAGGCTGCCCGGGCCGGCGATCGACACCTGCAGGCGCTCGGTCGGATTGCCGTCACGGCCCAGCCGGCAGGTGGTGACCGTGATCTCCTCCGCCAGCATGAAGTAGCTGAGCACGCCGATCCCGAAGCGGCTGTTGGGGTACAGCTCGATCGGCGGACTGAGCGCGGACCATTCGGCCTGCTCCTCCAGGAACTCCGGCAGCTCCGCGAAACGCGTGCCCGCCTGTGCGAACACGTTGGCGAGATCCTGGGTGCGCATGCCGATGCCGTTGTCCCGGCAGTCCAGGTAAGGGCGCTGGTCCTCGTCGATTCCCTGCTCGAAGCCGATGAGTCCGCGCCAGGACAGGGAAATCCCCTTCGTCCGCTGCAGGAACTCCGTCCTGGCCTGACGATAGCGGCACGCATCAAGGGCGTTCTGGTACATTTCGCGGATCGCGAGCGTCTTGTCGCCGTAGAGCTGCTCGCCCATCAGCAGCTCCTGGATCCGGTCCTCGGCCAGACGGAACCGGACCCCGGCGGAGGTGTAGGCGGCGCGCCCGGCAACCTGTTCCGCCTCGACCCGGTCGGCACTGACCTGGACCGGCGCCCTCTGCAGCGGCGCGAGGTCGGTCTCCGAGTCGGCCAGACGATGGGCATCCCCGAGCAAGTCATCCAGGGCGAGCACGTGTCGCCGGAGGGCCACCTCCGCGGCCGGATGGCGGCACGAGGCGCGCAGGACCCGTACCGGGCCACGCCGCTCCCAGTGCGCGGTCGCCGCCATGGAGCGCAGATCGTCGGGCAGCACCGGGTCGCTGATACCGAGGTGATCGCCGATGACCTCGGGCAGGCGCCGGACGTCGATCGCCAGGTAACCGGCTATGGCCAGCATGTATCCGACCAGGCGTTCCCGTATGTCTTGCTCGGCCGGGGTGAGGTCAGCCACCGGCTGCCGGTTGACGAGCGCGTCCGGCCGGTCGGTCCGCGCCAGGAACCCTGGGTCGGTGCCGATGCAGCGGGTCAGTTCGCTCAGCCTGCACCCGGCAAAAATCTCACCGGCGAGCCCGCCCTCTTGCGGGACGGACCCGAGCAGGGCCTCGAATTCCTCGGGGGCGTAGGACTCGGGACGGCGGACGAGCCAGCGGTGGAACAGCCACCAGCCAATTTGCTGCGCGGACTGGGCCGAACCGTTCCTCGCCCGGCGCAGCAGCTTGGGATAGCCGCTGGCAAACCGCTCGAAACTGGCCCGGTCGGCCGATGGCTTCGCCGACTCGGACGGATCGCCGGGCGATACTGACCGGTATCGTGCCGCGAGAACGGCCCAGTGCGTTTCGTAAATCAATGGCGTGGTGACCAGCAGCGCCGCCTCGGCCGGCCACAACTTTGGCAGCTCGGGTGGCGGCGCCGTCTCGCGCCGGGCATCGGGCTCATCCGGTCGGGACCCGCCGCGGTCCGTCAGCAGGAAGCCCACCCGCTCGGTCATGCGCCAGGCGAAGGCGGTTTCCCGCCACGGATCGTCCGCGGTCGTCCACAGTGCCTCTTGCCGCAGGCCCGCGAGGTGCTCGACGAGCAGGCCCGTCAGCGCGTGAATCTCGTCGAAGGCGGGCCCGCCCGCGGCGCACTTCCACGCCGGATTGTCGGCGGTGAGGCGTGACCACGACTCACGCTCCGCAGTCCCGCGCCCGGGCGGGAGAACGGCGAAATCACGCCCCGAGCCGGACCAGACCCGGATCTCCTGAGCGGGCTTGCCGTATTCCTCGGCTATGTTCCGCATGGCCACGTCGAGCGCGACCTGCAGGTCGGGCAGGGAACTCGGCCCCTGAGGATCGGCCGCGACTTGCGCGAACGCCCGGGCGAACAGGCTGAAACCCTCATCGCCCGCCACGTACCTCGCCACCCCGCCGGGCGGGCACGCGAAGACGTACGCGACGTTGCGCCGCGCGGCGGCCAGTACCTTGGCCTCGGGCCAGCCCTGCTGCGCGAACCCGCCCATCACGTGCTCATCGAAGCCCTCGCGGCACGCGTCGATCAGGAACACCACGGTGGCGGCGGGCGTGTCCTCGACGCGGGGCTCCCAGGAGTCGACCGCGACGAACATCTCGGTCAGCGGGGTCCAGGAAGACAGCGCGTCCGACGGAATGAGGTAGTCGACGCCTTGCGTGTGGCTGCCGTGGCCGCTGATGAAGATCAGCAGGGTGTCTCCCCGCTTGCCACCGTCGATGAACTCCCGGACTCGGGTGAGAAGCTGGGGTTTCGTCACTCTCCCGTCGGCGGACCCGGCACCGGGCTCGAGCACGTAGCCGCGCGACTCCAGAGCCGCGCCGACGTCGCTCAGCCCGGCGAGCACGAACGGCAGCCCGCGGGCAGACCGATCGTCGTACTCGGCGATGCCGATGAGCAGCGCCCGGAACCGGCCCATGCTCAGTCCCGCCGGAACACCAGCGTAATGCCTCCCGTGGCGCCGACCTGCGCCGTGCCGATCAGCTGGATCCCCCCGGACGCCGAGACCTCGAGACCAACCTGCGCCTCACACAACCGGACCGGCCCCGGCACGTCGGCGACGTCATCGAACAGCGAACGCACCGCCTCCACGGTGGCCCGGATGCTGGCGCGCAATGCCTTCACCGGGATCTCCCGCACGACCACATCGGCATCGCGGCGGAAGAAGCCCCCCATGGTGTCGGCGTCCTCCGGATCGTCTGCTGTCACGAGGAATGGAAGAGTCGGTCCCAGATCTCCACCCTCCGACACGGCTTCCCCCTCCCGGCTCCCCGGCACGCCGCCCGATTAACTTCTCGCCCCCTACTACAAAGATGCGAGATGTGCGGGTTAAGAAAGGCATGGCACCGGGAACCTGCCCATATTGCTAATGAGAGAACTTTACACCCGCAGGACGATACATCACCGCGACTGATCCATTCGGGAATGCCGGGTGACATGCCCGGTCCCGGCCAGGGTCCAGCCCGCCGGGGGCGGCCTCCGTCAGCCCGGGAGATAATTACGGACAGCAGCCCTCCCCACACTCCGGGTTGATGTTATGCGTGAGACGGGGAGCCGTCGGCTGCACGGGGAGCCACCCGCGGGGGGTGTGGGTCAGTGGAACGATGGCTGGGCAAGTGGGCGCCGTTCTCCGGCGTCGTGGCGGGGGTCCTGGTCGCGGTGTCGGTCTTGGCCAACGGCAGCACGCCGGCCAATGACGCCCGGCCCGGGCAGGTCGTGGCCTTCTACCTGCAGAACGGCGCGATCCAGCAGGCGGTCGCGATCTGCGGGACGCTCGGCATGGCGTTCTTCGTCTTCTTCGCGGTGGCGCTGGCCCTCCGGACGCGGGCCAGCGGGGCCGGCGGATGGCTGGCCTACGGCGCCGCCGCTGGCGCGGTGTTCGCCGCGCTGGCGCTGGCGTCGCTGCTGGCCTTCACCTGGATCCTGGCCGACGACATCCGGTTCCTGACGCCGTCGTCCGCGCAGACGCTGAACGTGCTGACCAACGATTTCTACCTGCCGAGCCTGGCCGGGTTCTTCGTGTTCGGCGTCGTCGGCGGGCTGGCCAGCGCGGTGAGCCGGGCCCCGGTGCGGTGGATGGGCTGGGTGCTGTTCGCGTTCGGGATCTGCGCGGTCGTCCCGCCGGTCACGTTCTTCGCCGTCCTGGCCGTCTTCCTGTGGGTGGCGGCCAGCGGCATCTGGCTGGTGGCGCAGGGTCCGCCGGACGTGGCCGAGCGCGAACCGGACGTCCGGCTCGCGCCCAGCTCACTAGGCCAGGGCCGGGGCTGACCGCAGCCAGCCCTCCGCGCTCAGCGCCAGGCTCACGAGCGGCCACCTCCCGTCGTCGTGGCCACGGTGGAGGCTGACGTCGCGTTCAATATGGCTTTTCCGGGTTTGGCGGTGGCTGCGGGATCCTCGGGCCGGCGCCGCCCGGTCCCGGCGGGCAGGGCCAGCATGAGCAGGAAGCTCAGCAGGAACGCGCCGACCTGGAACCACAGGGTGCGCTGCAGCGACGCCGCGAAGTCGCGTCGCACCGCGCTGC
>JASIJN010000302.1 GCA_030050125.1 Streptosporangiaceae bacterium
GGGCAGCCCTCGCGCCGACGGACGCGGCCCTCGGCGCAGGCATGATGGTTCACCCAGCAGTGCCCGCACGCATCAGGCGGCTGGTGAACGTCGAGAGCGGGCTTAACGACGGTATCGCGACGCCCTTCGTCCTGATAGCGGTGGCGGGTGCGGGAGCTGCGGGGCACGTGGCCGGGGGCGGTCCCGCCGAGGCGGCTGTCGACCTGCTGCTCGGCGTGGTCATCGGCTCGGCCGTGGGCGGGATGGGCGGTCTCGTTGTCAAGACCGCACGGCGGCGCGGCTGGGTTGCTGAGGGCTTCCAGGGCTCGGCGGTGCTGGCCCTGGCCGGGTGCGCCTACGCATGCTCGCTGGCGCTGCACGGCAACGGTTTCATCGCCGCGTTCGTAGGCGGGCTCGCGTTCGCCGCTACGGGCGGGCAGCGCGGCGAGCGGCTGGTCCCGTTTGTCGAGGAGACGGGCGGTCTGATATCGCTGCTGGTGTGGCTCGCGTTCGGGGCCGTGGCGGTTGTCCCGGCCCTGCAGGGCCTGACCTGGCAGACCATCGTCTACGCGCTGCTCAGCCTGACGGTCATCCGGATGCTGCCGGTGGCCGCCGCGCTCACCGGCGCGCGCCTGGGCCGCGCGGCCGTCGTGTTCGCGGGCTGGTTTGGTCCCCGAGGCCTGGCCTCGGTGGTCTTCGCGCTGGTGGCTCTAGAGGACCTGGGAGAGTCCGTGGCCGACCGGGCGGTCGCGGTTATCGCGTTCACGGTTCTGCTCAGTGTCATCGCGCACGGCGTCACGGCCGACCCGCTGGCTCGCCGCTACGGACCACGCCTGGCCGGCGTGACGGCCGATGACGCGCTCCTGCCCGGCCCGCCCGAGCGCAGGCTCATCCGGCGTGCCTCGCGAGTGCCGGCCGGCCGGCGGTGAAGTTCAGTCAATGGGCCGGCGCGCGGACCGGACTTCCGTTCTGCCACGCGGCAACCCCCGCGCTCGCGGCGGCCCTCCTCAGATTGGCCGGTGGCCTTTACTGTCATCGCGAAACGGCCATTTGAGCATCCCCCGCCGCGGGTGAATCCCTGGTCTGCAGACTGGCCTCCTCCGCCGGCTCCACTCTTTGCGGGTGAGTCGGCTCATCGTCTGGTAAGAGAACCTGGCCGCATGCCTCCGACACCGCCCGAGGAAACCGGCCATGCCTGAAGAAATGAACGTCGAGCCTTCCCGCCAGCTGACCGAGGAGAACGAGAGCCGGGAGAACGACGAGACGAGCAGGCAGAAAAGGCGCAGCCGGCACTGGCAGACCTTCGTCGAGGTCATAGAGGTCATCGTGCTGGCAACCGTTGCGGTCGCCACCTCCTGGAGCGGGTACCAGGCGGGAGCGTGGGACGGCCAGCAGTCGTTGCTGTACGGGCACGCTACGGCGGACCGGTTCGAGGCCGACGCGGCATCCACTTACGGCGGTCAGGAGTTCATCACCGACGTCACGCTCTTTACCGCGTACCTGCAGGCCCGGTCGGCCGGCGACACCGCCCTCGAGGCGCTCTACGTGCGTCGGTTTACACCGGACTACCGGGCCGCGTTCCTGGACTGGCTGAAGACCGATCCGTTTACCAACCCGGCGGCTCCGCCCGGCCCCGGGACAATGCCGCAATACCGGAACCCAAGCTTCGAGTCCGCCGCGCGGCTGAACGCGTCCGCGTCGGCCATGTTCAATCAGGGCACCGCCGCCCGCGACAATGCCGAGCGGTACCTGCGGGACACGGTGCTGTTCGCGTCGGTCCTCTTCGTGATCGCGATCGCGCAGCGCTTCAAGGTGCGCTCGGTCCGAGCCACCACCACGGCCGTGGCCCTGGGGCTGGCCGCCTACACCTGCGGGGCCGTCCTGGTGCTGCCGAGGATCTGAGCCGGTGCGCTTACTGCTGGCCGGTCCCGTCGGCGAGCTGGTTGTGCGCGATCCAGGCCGTTTGCTGCCGACCGCGTTCAGGCCCTGGGCATACCGGTACAGCACATCCATGAAGGTGGTGCCGAGGTCGCTGCGCCCCCGCAGTCGCAGGATCACCACCGAGTTGCTCGAGGCTTTCGCCAGGGCGGGCAGCTGTGCCTCGAGCACGGGCACGGCGGCAAAGAACAGGCTCCCGTAGGGCTGAAGTGCGACTACCTCGTTGGGCGGCAGCTGGGCCGGCGGTTCGGTCTCGATGAGGTCACCGGCCGGGTCTAGCCGCCACCGTTTGATGGTGACCTGGCTGGACTGCCGCACGACTTGCAGGATCACCGACATGCCCACCCCGGCCAGGACCGCGTCCTGCAGAGGGATGATCATGGTGAGCGCGAAGGTGGTCGCCAGCACCGCCTTCTGTACCGGGCCGGTCTTCCAGACCGACCGCAGGTCGGCCGGCTTGACCGTCCGGTAGCCGACCAGCATGAGCAGGCCCGCCAGGGCCGGCATGGCGATGTGCCCGACCAGGCCAGCGAAGGCGATGATCACCAGCGCCATCACGCCGCTGGCGATCATCAGCGCCAAGCGCGAGCGGGCGCCAGCCGTCTTGTTCAGCGAGGAAGCCGACATGGAGCCGCCTACCGGCATGCCCCGGAACACCCCCGCGATCACGTTCGCCGCGCCCTGCCCGATGAAGTCACGGGACGCGTCGGGGTGCCGGCCGTCCGGGTTGGGGAACGTGGCGGAGATGGCGGCCCCCTGCACTAGCCCCACGAACGTAAGCGACAGCGCCGGGATCAGCAGCGAAGGGATGAGCCCGAGCGAGGGCACGGCCGGCAGCGGCAGCGAGCGCGGTATGGCGCCAAGATCGTTGACCGTAGCGACGCCGCGCCACCGCACGACAGCGGTGGCGGCCGAGGTGACGATGACGGCCAGGACCAGCCCGAGAGGGCCGAGCCTGGTGCGCTCGAGCAGGAGGATCAGCATGATCGTGGTGACGCCGACCGCGAGGGATTGCGGGTGGAGCTGGCCGGCGTGGGCCACGGTCATGATGGCGCGGACGACCCGGTTGGCTCCCGCCGCCTGGTAGCCGGTGAGGTTGGCCAGCTGCCCGAGGACGATGTTGACACCCACGGCACTGATGAAGCCAACCATCACGGCGTTCGACACGAACCGCAACAACGATCCCAGCCGCAGGAACCCGGCCGCCAGCATGGCCAGGCCGGTCAGCACCGACAGCGTGAACAACGCGCGCGCCTGGTCGCCGACGTGAACCGCTGGGACGTCGGCGACGATGATGGCCATCGCCCCGGTGGCCTGTACGGCCATGAACACCGAGCTGGTGAACAGCGAGCCGCTGATCGTTCCGAACAGGTACGCGTAAAGGCCCGACAGCGGGCTGACCCCGGCCAGCAGCCCAGCCGCCAGGCCATCGGGGACGCTTTCCACCCCGAGCACCACGCCAGCCACGGCGTCTTTGCGCAGCGTCTCTCGGCTGACCGGCAACCGGAGTCTCATGAGGACGTCTCCCGGGGGTCGCGGACGTTACCACGTGCCGGTTCGCGGTCAGCCGACGCGACGGTCCGACGGGCGGAGCTTGCCCAGCGAGTCCCGGAACGCGGACAACCGAGCGTGTACCACCTCGGCCTGGCCGGCGGTGCCGCCGCCCGGGGCGCGCTGCGCATCCATTGCCGACCGGGCCGCCTCCAGGGCCACGAGCACGTCGGTGACCCGGACCCGGTCGTCGGTTTCCGGAGCCGCCTCGCGCAGCGCGTACAGCGCCTGGGCGAAGTCGTCGGCGCGGCGCTGGATCTCGGCCCAGCGGACGCCGCTGTCCCCCGCGGCCAGCCCGCCCCGCCGCTCCGCCACCATCGCGTCGCGCAGGGCCGATCCCTGTGCGTACGCGTCGACGGCCCGGGCGAGCCAGTCGCCGGCCGCCACGGAGCGGCGCCTCGCATAGCGGGTGACCAGCACGAGCACGACTAGGCCGATGACCAACACCACGCCGATCAGGATCCACAGCCACAGCCACGACGAACCGGTGCCGGTGGCGGGGGAACCGGCCGGCTGGAGCGTCGGTGACGCCGGTGCGGTAGTCCGCGCCACGGTCGGCTGCGATGTGGGGCTCGCCGCGGTTGGCTGCACGGTCGGGCTGGGCGCGGACGGCTGGGCGGTAGGTGCCGGCGTCGGGCTGGCGCCGCCGGGCGAAACGCTCGGCGCGCTGATGGTCTTGCTCGGCAGCAGGCTCTTGATCGAGCTGCCGGCACCGGTCCCGCATGCCGCGGCGAGGAAGGCCACGGCCAGCGCAGCAGTGCCGAGAGCCAGGATCTGAGTCAGGCGGCGCATACCCCGTCTCCTCCTGGCGTTGGTGTTCGGTCAGGGTCATCTCGAACGTCTGGTTCTCAGGATCGTGGTCGCGCAATGGCCGGAACGTCACCCGCCGCGGGGGAGCTTGACGCGGGTCAGCGCACGCTTTCCAGCGGGTCTTCGTCGGCGGCCTCGGTAAAGGACACGATGACCATTTCCTCCGGCCGGCGCTGCTGCATTCGCGCGAGCCGGATCAGCGTCGTCTTGTCGGCTCTGGTCAGCGGCGGCTGGGTCACCGACCGAGGCCACAGGCGATAGCGCAGGACCACGTTGATCTCCGCCGCCCACAACGTGAGCTGTGAGCCGAGGTACAGCCACGAGAGCAAGGTGATGACGACTGCGAAGAAGCCATACGTGGGGCTGGCGCTGCGCAGCCCGCGGGTGACGTACCAGGTGCCGATGAGCTGCAGGACCTCCCAGAACACGGTGGCCAGCATCGCACCGACGGCCACCTCGCGAGGCCGCAGTGGCTCCGCGGTGAGCACCATGAAGGCCAGCAGGAACAGTCCCAGGTTGACCAGCACCGAGCAGGCCACGGCCAGGACGGTCGAACCGGGCCCGCGCGCCACGGCGGTGGCGACCGTGGCGAGCACGGTCGACGACACCGACGCCGCACCCAGCAGCCCGATCACGCCGAACGTGCGGACGTACCGGTTCCAGGCGTTCGGCCAGCGCGCGAACGGGATGTTCCAGACGGTGTTCATCGCGTTCTGTGCCGCGAAGCCGATTCCCAGCCCGCCGTAAACGGTGCCGACCAGGCCGATCACCACCGCGGTCACGTTTCCCTCCAGCGGGTGCACATCCGAGCGGATCTGGCTGCCGATGACCGGGAAGTTGCCGAGCGCGGAGTCGACCAGCCGCTGGTGCAGGACCGGGTTGCCCTTGAGCGCGAAGCCCAGGATGGTGGTCAGCAGCAACAGCAGCGGGAAGAGGGCGAACAGACCGTAGTAGGACATCAGCGCGGCCTTGCTCCCGGCTTGGTCATTGCCGAACTTCTGCATGACCGCCCACGGAAACGCGGTCACGGTGTGGCGCTGCTGAAACCGGTC
>JASIJN010000303.1 GCA_030050125.1 Streptosporangiaceae bacterium
TCGGCGCCGGCGCTGCAGGCGGCGCGCGCGGCTCTCACCCAGGGGATCGCCACCGCCGCCGGATTCGGCGTGCTGATCCTGCTGCTGTCGCTGCTGCTCACCGCCCGGACCCGGGAGATGACGCTGGCCCGCCTGGCGACGATGGGGCTACGGCGCTGGCAGGCTCAGCTGCTGCTGGCGACCGAGACGCTCCCCCCGGTCGTGGCCGCCGCCATCGGCGGCGTCGGGTGTGCCTGGCTGCTCGCGCCACTGGTCGGGCCGTCGATGAACCTGGCGGCGTTCAGCGGGACCGGGTCGGCCATCGCGGTGACCCCCGCCGTATTCCCGCTGGTCGCTTCCGCGGCCGGGCTGGTGCTGGCCGCGCTGCTTGTCCTGGCCGCTCAGGCCGTGATCACCTACCAGCGCGGCAGCGCCAGGGCGCTGCGGATCGCTGACTGAAGGAGGCCCAGGCACATGACCGAGTCCGGTCCCGCGGCCCAGCCGGCCGCCGCGGACGGCGCGCGGGTCCCGCAGGACCAGGCGCCCACCGGGGCGGACGCGATGATCGTCTGTGACCGGCTGGTCCGGATCTACTCCGGGGAAGGCATCGAGGTACAGGCCCTGCAGGGGCTGGATCTGCTGGTCGCGGAGGGGGAGCTGACCGCGCTGATCGGCGCGGCCGGCAGCGGCAAATCCACCCTGATGAACATCCTCGCCGGGCTGGACACCCCGACGGCGGGGACGGTGTGGGTGGCCGGCCACAACCTCGGCGCGATGACCGCCTCGGAGCGGCTGGCCTACCGGCGCAGCGTCACCGGGTTCATCTGGCAGCAGACGTCGCGGAACCTGCTGCCGTACCTGACCGCCCGGCAGAACGTGCTGCTGCCGATGCGGCTCAGCTCGCTGCGCCGCCGGGAGCGGCTGCGCCGCGCCGGCTCCCTGATCGATACCCTCGGCATCGCGCACTGCGCCGACCGGACGCCCGACCGCCTGTCCGGCGGCGAGCAGCAACGGGCCGCCATCGCCACGGCGCTGGCGAACCAGCCCACGGTGCTGCTGGCCGACGAGCCCACGGGCGAACTGGACTCCTCGACGGCGCAGGATGTCTTCTCCGCCCTGCAGACCGCCAACACCGAACTCGGCGTCACGGTGCTGGTGGTCACCCACGACCCCGCCGTGTCATCGCAGGTTCGCCGGACGATCGCGATCAGGGACGGCAAGACCAGCAGCGAGACGATCCGGCGCGCGGCCACCGACGAGCAGGGCAGGACCACGCTGCACGCGCGCGAGTACGCGACGCTGGACCGGGCAGGACGGATCCAGCTCCCGCGCGAGATGACCAGGCGCCTCGGCATGCGCAGCCGGGTCGAATTGCAGGAGGAGCCCGACCACATCGGCGTCTGGCCGGACCACGCCGCCGATCAGGAACGGCAGTAGCCGCCCTCGGCGGGCGCGCTCCCGTCTCGGCCCGGACGTCTTCGGTCACGGCGCCTGGTACGGGTGCTTTGATCTGCGGGCGAGACGCGCCGGGTCCAGGTCGGCGACGAACAGGCGCTGCAGCATGTGCCAGTCTTGCCGGTGCTCCCTGATCGCCCGCTCGAAGACGCTGGCGAGCTGCTGGGTCATCACCGCGGCCTTCTCCTCGCGGGTTCCGCCTTCCGGCACCGGTATCTCGTCGTACACCCGCGCTCCCCACTCGGTGTCGCCGACGAACCAGCAGGACGCGGGCGTCAGCACCGCGCCGGTCTGCATCGCGAGGGCCGCGGGCCCCGCCGGGAGCAGCGCCTTCTCGCCGAAGAAGTCGACCTCGACCCCGGTCTCGCTCAGGTCGCGGTCGGCGATCAGGCAGACGAGCTTCCCGCTGCGCAGCCGCTGCGCCATGACCTCGAACGGGTGCGGGCCTCCCGTGGTCGGCAGCACCTCGAAGCCAAGCCGCTGCCGGAACGTCAAGAACCGCCGATACAGCGACTCGGGCTCGAGCCGTTCCGCCACCGTGGTGAACGAGCCGGCGCCGTTGGCGATCACCCAGGCCCCCGCCTGCTCGAAGTTGCCCATATGCGGCAGCGCGTAGATCACGCCGCGGCCGTTCTTCAGGCAATGGAGGGTGAACTCGAGGTTCTCCACACCCTCCATGTGCATCCCGTAGCCGAGCAGCCGGTCCCTGGGGATGACCTGGATCCGGAACGCCTCCAGGTAGTACCTGGCGTACGAGCGCATGACCGTCCGGGACAACCGCCGCAGTTCCCCGGCGCCGGCGTCCTTCCCGATCACCCGCCGCAAGTTCCCCTCGAGAACCCGCACCCCGTGTCCGTGCCGCTGCCAGGCGATGTCCGCGCCCGCCTTGAAGGCCGCGCGCGCCCAGGACTCCGGCATCCAGCACACAAACGTCCAGCCGGCCCCGTACGCCGCGCTGACCAGTCGCTCCCTGACTCCCGACACGACCTCAAGCCTTCTGCTTCCCGTGCCAGCCCTGCCGCGTCTGCGCCCATTCCGCCCGGTTTCGTTACCCATGCCCGCGCGCTATGAGCCCGATCGGCCACTGACGCTCTGCAGGTTCATACCCGTGCGCTCCGAGTTCGGCGGACCAACCCGTCCGGCGCGGCCGTGACTTTTTGAACGCGCCGGCGCCCGCCGGGCTGGGTCCGCCGCGCCGATCTGTCGGTTGAAGCTAACGTTCGTGTTTGCTAACGTTAGCGGCATCGGCCAGAACTTCCGAGGAGGGGTCATCATGGGCCAGGCACGGCCGCACGAGTCGGCCGACGACGAGGCGCTGCGGGCGATCGCCGAGCCCCGGCGCCGCGCCATCTTGCGCCTGGTCGCCCGGGACGAGCTGGCCGCCGGTGAGATCGCCGCGGCGTTCGATATCACCAGGACGGCGGTCAGCCAGCACCTGACCGTGCTGAAGAACGCCGGCCTGCTGACCGAGCGGCGGGACGGAACCAGGCGGCTGTACCGGGCGCGTGCGGACGGCCTGGCGGGGCTGCGGGAGTTCCTGGACGAGATGTGGGCCGACGCGCTCGACGCGGCGCGGGCGATGGCCGAGGAGCAGGGGGGCGTGGCCGGTGAGGACCGGGCCGCCAGCGCCGGATAGCCGGCGGGCCGGGCCGGGCTCGGGCGGGCCCGGTGCCCGGCGCAGGTCCGCGCCCCGGTGAGGAGGGCACATGACAGGATCGGACGGGACGGACGGCCGGCGCGTGGTCACGGCGCTGCGGCGGCCGCCGGTCCGCCAGGCAGCCCTGATTCGCGCGGGCATCGGGCGTACGTTCCACACGTTCGTCAACACCATCGGCGCCTGGTGGCCGGTGCAGCCGTTCTCGGCCGGCAAGGAACGGGTCCGCGATGTGACGATCGAGCAGCGGCCCGGCGGCCGGGTCTACGAGACCTGGGACGACGGCACCGAAACCGACTGGGGCACGGTGACCGCCTGGGAGCCGCCCGCGCGCTTCGTGATGACCTGGGTCGGCACGCCCGTGCCGACCGAAGTCGAGTTCACCTTCGCCGCGCTCGGCCCGGCGCTGACCCGGGTGGCGGTCGAGCACCGCGGCTGGGAGGCGCTGAGCGACGAGCAACTGTCCGAGGACTGCGCGCTGCCGGGCGGCTACGCCGCAGGCGCCTACCTGGCAGGGTGGGCACGGATTCTCGGAACATTCCGCGATGCGATCAGGGAGGACAGCGAATGAGCACCTTCGTATTCAGGCTCATAGCGCCCCGTCCGACGTTCGCGCAGGACATGAGCGAGCAGGAGCGCGAGATCATGGCACGCCACGCCGCCCACTGGCAGCCCTGGATCGAGTCGGGCCAGATGGTGATCTTCGGTCCCGTGCTCGACGGCAGCGGCTCGTGGGGACTTGGCGTTGTAGAGGCCGACGATGAACAGGAGCTGCGGGCGTTCGCCGGGAACGATCCGGTTGTTACCTCCGCCACCGCCACGAT
>JASIJN010000304.1 GCA_030050125.1 Streptosporangiaceae bacterium
GCGGCGGGCCGCCGTCCCCCGGGCGGAGGCCCCGCGCGGGCCCGGCGGGCGCGAAATGCACCAGCCGGTTATCCCGCGCCCGGCCGGACATCCGGTGCGTGGCCTCGTCCTTGCGGCCCTCGCCGTCGGCCACCAGCACCTCGACCTCGCGCCCGGCGAACTGCCGGTTGCCGTCCAGCGAGGTCTCCTCGACCAGCGCCGTCAGCCGCTGGTACCGCTCCTGGACGACCTCCGGCGGCACCTGGCCGTCCATGGCGGCCGCCGGGGTGCCGGGCCGGACCGAGTAGCGGAACGTGAACGCCCCCGCGAACCTGGCCCGGCGCACGAGGTCCAGCGTGTCGGCGAAGTCACGTTCGGTCTCCCCCGGGAATCCGACGATGATGTCGGTGGTGATGGCCGCCTCCGGGATCGCCGCCCGGACCTTCCCCAGGATCGCCAGGTACTTGTCCCGCCGGTAGGCACGCCGCATGGCCCGCAGCACCGCGTCCGAGCCGGACTGCAGCGGCATGTGCAGCTGCGGCATCACGTTCGGGGTCTGCGCCATCGCGTCGATGACGTCATCGGTGAAGTCCCTGGGATGCGGCGAGGTGAACCGGACCCGCTCCAGGCCCTCGACCTGGCCGCAGGCCCGGAGCAGCTTGCCGAACGCCAGCCGGTCGCCGAACGCGCTCCCGTAGGAGTTGACGTTCTGGCCCAGCAGCGTGACCTCGACCACCCCGTCGGCGACCAGGGCGCGGATCTCGGCCAGCACGTCCCCGGGGCGCCGGTCTTCCTCGCGGCCGCGCAGGCTGGGCACGATGCAGAACGTGCAGGTGTTGTTGCATCCGACCGATATGGCCACCCAGGCCGAATAGGCGGACTCCCGGCGGGCGGGCAGCACCGAAGGGAACCGTTCCAGCGACTCGACGATCTCCACCTGGGCCTGCTGCTGCACCCGGGCCCGCTCGAGCAGCGCCGGCAGCGAGCCGATGTTGTGCGTGCCGAACACCACGTCGACCCAGGGCGCCCTGGCGGTGATCACGTCCCGGTCCTTCTGCGCCAGGCAGCCGCCCACCGCGATCTGCAGCCCGGGGTGGGCGTGCTTGACCGGGAGCAGCTGGCCCAGGTTGCCGTACAGGCGGTTGTCGGCGTTCTCGCGGACCGCGCAGGTGTTGAAGACGATCACGTCCGGGGTGGCACCCGCCGCGGCGCGCCGGTACCCGGCCTCCTCGAGCAGGCCGGCCAGGCGCTCGGAATCGTGCATGTTCATCTGGCACCCGTAGGTGCGGATCTCGAAGGTGCCCGGTGAACTCATCGCCGATCATGATATGCGCCCGGCGGGGTAGCCAGCAGCCCGCGCCCGGCTGAATCCGGCGTTTACGGCTTCGCCGTTGCCTTGTGGGTAATCTCCGTCGGGCGGGCCACCCCGGTGGTGCACCATATCCCTATGACACACAGGGCGGGCATCGAAGCAGAGGAAGTGGCGGGCACACCCGGCGACGGGACGGGAACGGCTGAGGGCGGGGCGGACCTTGGAACCGTCCTCCCGACCGTGCCGTTCGGGGAGTGGCCGTCCCCCATCCTGGCGGCCGATGTGGCCCGCGCCCGGCTGCGGATCGCCTTCCCCACCGTCGTCGGCGGCGAGGTGTGGTGGCAGGAGGGCAAACCCGAGGAGGGCGGCCGGGTCACCGTGGTGCACCGCTCCGCCGGCGGCAAGCTGACCGACCTGCTGCCCGCCCCGTGGAACGCCCGCACCCGCGTGCACGAGTACGGCGGCGTGTCCTACCTGCCGGTGCCGCGCGGCTCGCTGCGGCCCGCCTCGGCCGGCGGCCGGGGGCCGCGCGGTCACGCGATCGTGTTCGCGAACTATGCCGACCAGCGCCTGTACGTGGCCGGCGCGGAGGCCTCCGAGGGCAAGGGGGCACCCCAGCCGATCACGCCGGACCCGGGCACGGCCGACGCGGGGGCCGGCGCGTCCGACGAGGCCGGGCTGCGGTACGCCGATTTCGTGCTGTCCCCCGACCGCCATGAGATCTGGTGCGTGCAGGAGCGGCACGCCGACGGCAAGGTGAGCCGGTCGATCGTGGCCGTGCCCCTCGACGGCTCCGCCGCCGACGACCCGGACGCGATCCGGCCGCTGGTCACCGGCGCGGACTTCTTCGCGTTCCCGACCCCCTCGCCCGACGGCAAGCTGCTGGCCTGGATCAGCTGGAATCACCCGCACATGCCCTGGGACGGCACCGAGCTGCGGGTCGCCCCGGTCACCAAGGGAGGGCGGGGCGAGGGAGGCAAGCGCGGGGGAAGCATCGTGGGCCAGGGCCGGCTGGTCAAGGGCGGCCTGCGCGAGTCTGTCCTGGCCCCGGCCTGGCGGGACAACACAAGCCTCTACGTGGCGACCGACTGGACCGGCTGGTGGAACATCTACCAGGTGGGGCTGGCCGGCGAGCCGCCGCAGGCGCTGTATCCGGCCGAGGAGGAGTTCGCCGGCCCGCTGTGGCTTCTCGGCGCCCGGCCGTTCGCCCTGCTCGGCGACGGGCGGCTGGCCGTCGTGCACGGCCGCGGCGGCATGCGGCTGGGAGTGCTGGACCCGGACACCTCCGAGCTGACCGATCTCGACCTGCCGTCGCTGACCGAGTTCAGCCCGGTGCTCACGGCGGACGGCACGGCGATCGCCGGCCTGGCGGGCGGGCCGACGCAGCCGCTGTCGGTGGTGCTGGCGGACTCGGCCACGTCCCGCGCGGAGGTGCTCCGGCCCGAGATCGGCCAGGTGCCCGACGAGGCCTATCTCCCCGTCCCGCGCCGCGTCGACCTCGAGGGACGGTACGGCCGGGTGGTGCACGCCCTGGTCTACCCGCCGTCCAGCCCCGACGCGGCCGGTCCCCCGGACGCACGGCCGCCGTACGTGGTCTGGGTGCACGGCGGGCCCACCGGCCACGTGGTCGGCCTGCTCGACATGGAGAAGGCGTACTTCACCAGCCGCGGCATCGGGATCATCGACGTGAACTACGGCGGTTCCACCGGCTACGGCCGGCTGTACCGGGAGCGGCTGCGCCGCCAGTGGGGGATCGTCGACGTCGAGGACGCCGTGGCCGCCGCGCGCTTCCTGGCCGAGACGGGTGAGGCCGACCCGGCGCGGCTGGCCATCCGGGGCGGGTCGGCCGGCGGCTGGACCGCGCTGGCCGCGGTCACCACGGGCACCGCCGGCGGCGCCGTGTTCAGCGCGGCCGCCTCGTACTACGGCGTGTCCGACCTGAGCACGTTCGTCGCACATACGCACGACTTCGAGTCCAGGTACCTGGACGGGCTGATCGGGCCGCTGCCGGGGTTCGAGGCCGTCTACGCCGAGCGCGCCCCGGCCGGCCACGTCACGGACGCGACCTGCCCGGTCCTGCTGCTGCAGGGGCTCGACGACCCGGTCGTGCCCGCGGAGCAGGCCGAGAGCATCGCCAAGGAACTGGCCGCGCACGGCATCCGCTACGCCTACATCGCGTTCGAGGGCGAGTCGCACGGGTTCCGCGGCGCCGAGGCGGTGGCCGCCGCGCTGGAGGCGGAAGTCTCGTTCTACGGCCAGATTCTGGGCTTCACGCCGCCGGGCGTTCCCGCGGTCAAGCTGGGGTGAGCGCGGGCCGCCCTGGCCCGCCGGCCCCGCCGCCCGCTAGCGGGCGAACTCGATGGCGCGCGACTCCCTGACCACGGTGACCCGGATCTGGCCCGGGTAGGTCAGCTCGTCCTCGACCTGCTTGGCCACGTCCCTGGCGATCACCTGCGCCTGGATGTCGTCGATGTCGGCGGGCTTGACCATGACCCGGATCTCCCGGCCGGCCTGCATGGCGAAGACCTTCTCCACGCCGTCGTGGGCCAGCGCGATCTGCTCGAGCCGCTCCAGCCGCTTGACGTAGGCCTCCAGCGACTCCCGTCGCGCTCCGGGCCGCCCGCCGCTGATCGCGTCCGCGGCCTGGGTCAGGACCGCCTCTACCGTGCGCACCTCGACCTCGTTGTGGTGCGCCTCGATCGCGTGCACCACGTCCTCAGGCTCGCCGTACCGCCGCGCGATCTGCGCCCCGATCAGCGCGTGGCTGCCCTGGACCTCGTGTGTCAGCGCCTTGCCGATGTCGTGCAGGACCGTGCAGCGCTTCATCAGCGCCGGGTCCAGGCCCAGCTCGCTGGCCATCATCCCGGCGATGTGAGCCGACTCGATCAGGTGCTTCAGTACGTTCTGGCCGTACGAGGTGCGGTAGCGGAGCCGGCCGAGCAGGTTCGTCAGCTCCGGGTGCATGTCGGTGATGGCCAGGTCCACCAGCGCGTCCTCGCCCGCCTTGACGCACAGCTGCTCGATCTCGGCCTTGCTCCGTTCGTGGGCCTCCTCGATCCGCTGCGGGTGAATCCGCCCGTCCAGGACCAGCCGTTCCAGGGTCAGCCGGCCCACCTCCCGGCGTACCGGGTCGAAGCAGGACAGCAGCACGGCCTCCGGCGTGTCGTCGATGATCAGGTTGACGCCGGTGACGGTCTCGAAGGCCCGGATGTTGCGCCCCTCGCGGCCGATGATCCGGCCCTTCATCTCGTCGCCCGGCAGGTGCAGCACGGACACCACGGACTCGCTGGTCTGCTCGCTGGCCACGCGCTGGATGGCCAGCGTAACGATCTTGCGGGCGCGGGACTGGCCGTCGGCCCTGGCCTCGTTCTCGATGTCCCGGACGATCAGCGTGGCCTCGCGCTTGGCCTGGTTCTCGATGGTGGCCACCAGCTCCGCCTTGGCCTGCTCGGCGGTCAGGCCGGCCGCCCGCTCCAGCACCTCGCGGCGCTCCTCGTCGAGCCGGTCGAGTTCCTTGCGCCGCCCGTCCAGGTCCTGGGCCAGCCGGTCCAGGTCCGCGGACCGCTGGTCGACCCGGCGGGCCTCCTCGTCGGTGCGCTGCTCCCGCTCGGCCAGCCGGCTCTCACGACGCTCCAGGTCCCCGCGGAGCTGCCGGACCTCCTCCTTGACCGCGCGGATCTCGTCTTCGACCTCGCGGCGGCCCTGCGCCATCTGCTCGGCCGCGGCCTCGGCCTTCTGCACGATCGACGCGGCGTCGGACTCGGCCCGCTCGCGCAGCAGTTCTGCCTGGCGCACCGCCTCGTCGACCTGCTGCCGCGTCGCCCCGCCGGCCCGCAGGCTGGTCATGTCGGCCGGCCTGGGGTCGACGCCCAGCCGGGCCGAGGAACGGCGAACCATGAAGAACATCCCGGCCAGGCACACGATCACCGCGATCGCCAGCACGATCGCCAAGATGCCGATCCCGTTACTCACGGTTCACCCCTTCCTGCTCGCGGCCTCCCGTTACCGCGGCCCGGTACCAGGAACCTGCCATGCAGCGAGGGGTTACTGCGCGCCCGCGGCCATCGCCGCCGACGTGCGGGGCCG
>JASIJN010000305.1 GCA_030050125.1 Streptosporangiaceae bacterium
CGTGCTGCGCTTCGTCCCGCCCGCGGCCGCGCTGGCCCCGGCCGACGTCGAGTTCCGGGGCGACGCGAGGGCCTCGAAGCGCCCGGTGGGACCCCTGCTCGCCGCGCTCCGCGAGCTCGGCGCGGTGATCGACGACGAGGGCCGGGGCGCCGTCCCGTTCGTCGTCCGCGGCCGGGGCGGCATCGGCGGCGGCACCGTCACCCTGGACGCGTCGCAGTCCTCGCAGCTCGTTTCCGGCCTGCTGCTGGCCGCTGCGCGCTTCGACAAGGGCGCCGAGGTGTGCCACCGCGGCCCGCGGCTCCCCTCCGCCCCGCACGTCGCGATGACGGTACAGATGCTGCGAGAGGCCGGGGCGCAGGTGGACGCCTGGACCGCCGGGCGGGACCCGGCCGTTCCCGACCGCTGGCGGGTGCATCCAGGCGAGCTGCGACCGCGGGCCATCGTGGTGGAGCCCGACCTGTCCAACGCCGCGCCCTTCCTGGCCGCGGCCCTGGTGACCGGCGGCTCGGTCACGATCGCGGACTGGCCCCGGCGAACCCTGCAGCCGGGCGAGCAGATCCTGGACGTGCTGACGCGGATGGGCGCCAGCTGCTCGCCTGCCGCCGACGGGATGCGGGTCAGCGGGCCGGGCACGGTCCACGGCATCGGCGCCGACCTGGGCGACGTCAGCGAGATCGTGCCGGTGCTGACCGCGCTGGCCGCGCTGGCCGACTCCCCGTCGGTTTTCACCGGCATCGGGCACATGCGCAGGCACGAGAGCGACCGCCTGGCCGCCCTGGCCCGGGAGATCGGAGCCCTCGGCGGGGACGTCAGCGAGCAGGACGACGGGCTGGTCATCCGGCCCCGGCCGCTGCGCGCGGACGGAGCCGTGTTCGCCAGCCACGACGATCACCGGCTGGTGATGGCCGCGGCGGTGCTCGGCCTGGCACTGCCGGGCGGCCTGCGGGTCGGCAACGCCGCGACCGTCGGCAAGACGTTCCCCGGGTTCACCGGGATGTGGTCCGGCATGCTGGAGCGGTCACCCTGAGCAGGCCGATCAGTCACCTCGACGAGGACGATGTCCGGGTGCGCCCGGGCCGGGGATCACGGCCCCGCACCCGGCGCAGGCCGGCCCACGAGGACGCGGCCGAGGCGTTCGTGACCGCCGTCGACCGCGGCCGGTACACCTGCGTGGTCTCGGCCCGGGAGGCGAACGGCCGCGAGGTCACGGCGGTCAAGGCGCGTGAGCTGGTCCGCGGCAGCGTCGTGGTCGGGGACGTGGTCAGCCTGACCGGGGACGTGTCCGGCGATCCGGGCACGCTGGCCAGGATCGTCCGCGTCCGGCCCCGGATGTCGGTGCTCCGCCGGTCGGCGGATGACACCGACCCGGTCGAGCGCGTCATCGTGGCCAACGCCGAGCAACTCGGGATCGTGTGCGCGCTGGCCGACCCGCCGCCGCGCCCCCGGCTGATCGACCGGTTCCTGGTCGCCGCCTACGACGCCGGGCTCGACCCGCTCCTCCTGCTGACCAAATCGGACCTGGCGGGCGCCGACGACATCCTGGCCACCTACGCGCCGCTCGGCCTGCGCTACCTGGTCAGCGGCCGCCCGCTGGCCGACGCGGTCCTGAACGAGCTGCGGGCACTGCTCGCCGGCCGGGTCAGCGTCCTGGTCGGCCACTCCGGCGTGGGCAAGTCCACCCTGGTCAACGCGCTGATCCCGGAGGCCAGCCGGACGGTGGGCACGGTCAGCCCGGTGACCGGGCGAGGCCGGCACACCTCGTCGTCGGTGGTCGCGCTGCCCCTGCCCGGCGGCGGCTGGATCATCGATACCCCGGGCCTGCGCAGCTTCGGCCTGGGTCACATCTCGGCCGACCGGGTGGTGCAGGCCTTCCCCGACCTGGCCGAGGGAGTGGCCGACGGACCGCCCGGCTGCTCGCACCTGGGGGCCGACTGCGCCCTGGACGCCTGGGTCGCCCAGCACGACGGCAGCGGGGCGCTGGCCGCGAGGCTGGACTCGCTGCGGCGCCTGCTGCGCAGCCGCGAGGGACGCGACGACGCCTAGGCGACCCGTCCCGGTCTCACCACGCGTATGCCTCGGGGGCGGCTCCGCCGGGACCGGGAAAGATCTTGTCAAGCCGCCCGAGCGCGTCGGCGTCCAGGCTGACCGACAGCGCGCGCACGGCGCCCTCGAGCTGGCCGAGGCTGCTCGGCCCCACGATCGGCGCCGTGACCGCGGGCTGGTGCAGCAGCCAGGCCAGGCCGACCTGGGCCGGATCCTCCCCCAGCTCGCCGCAGAACGCCTCGTACGCCTCGACCTGGGCCCGCACCCCGGCCAGGGTCTCGGCGGCCCGCCCGCCGCCGCTACGGCCCGCTCCGGGCTCCTTGCGCAGGATCCCGGCCAGCAGGCCCCCGTGCAGCGGGCTCCAGGGCAGCACGCCCAGGCCGTAGCCCTGGCAGGCGGGCAGCACCTCGAGCTCGACGGTCCGCGCCGCCAGGTTGTACAGGGACTGCTCGCTGACCAGGCCCAGCGCACCGTGGCGGGCGGCCGCCTCCTGGGCCTGGGCGATATGCCAGCCGGCGAAGTTCGACGACCCGACATAGATGATCTTCCCCTGGGCGCGCAGCACCGACATCGCCTCCCAGATCTCCTCCCAGGGGGTGGACCGGTCCACATGGTGCATCTGGAAGAGGTCGATGTGATCGGTGCCCAGGCGGCGCAGCGAGTCCTCGCAGGACCTGCGGATGTTCAGTGCGGACAGGAAACTGTCGTTCGGCCACTCCCCCTTGCCGCCGTACAGCTTCGTGGCCAGCACGATCCGCTCCCGCCGCCCCGGCCCTCCGGCCAGCCAGCCCCCGATGATCTGCTCGGTGACGCCCTCGGCGCGCGGGCGGCCGTAGGTGTTCGCCGTGTCGAAGAAGTTGATCCCGTGCTCGAGGGCGCGATCCATGATCTGGTGCGCGTCGGCCGCGTCGGTGAACGAGCCGAAGTTCATCGTGCCCAGACAGAGCCTGCTGACCGAGACGCCGCTGCGTCCCAGATGCGTGTAGTCCATGCCGGATACCGTACGGCCGCCCCGCCGCGCCCCGGCCGTGGCCCCGGCCCGCCGTCAGCGGTACCGTTGCGCCCGATGGCCGGATATGACGACGACCTGCGTTTCGCCCACGTCCTCGCCGACGCGGCGGACGACATCACCATGCGCCGGTTCCGGGCACTGGACCTGCGGGTCGAATCCAAGCCCGACCTGAGCCCGGTCACCGACGCCGACGTGGCGGCCGAGGAGTCGCTGCGGCACGTGCTGAGCCGGGCCAGGCCGCGCGACGCGGTGCTCGGGGAAGAATCCGGCAGGACCGGCGTCGGGAAGCGCTGCTGGGTACTCGACCCGATCGACGGCACCAAGAACTACGTCCGCGGCGTCCCCGTCTGGGCGACCCTGATCGGGCTGATGGTCAGCGGCGACGTCACGGTCGGGGTGGTCTCGGCGCCCGCGCTGGGCCGCCGGTGGTGGGCGGCCAGGGACGGCGGCGCCTGGACCGGCCGCAGCCTCACCAAGGCCTCGCCGTGCCGGGTCTCCGAGGTGGCCAGCCTGGAGGACGCCTCCCTGGCCTACTCCGGCGTCATCGACTGGGAGCGCCACGGCAGGCTCGACGGCTTTCTCGCCCTGGCCCGCTCGGTCTGGCGGACCCGCGCCTACGGCGATTTCTGGTCGCACATGATGGTCGCCGAGGGCGCGGTCGACGTGTCCGCCGAGCCGGAGGTCTCGCTCTGGGACCTCGCCGCGCTTCAGGTCATCGTGGAAGAGGCGGGCGGCACGTTCACCGACCTGACCGGGAAACCCGCGCCCGACGGCGGCAGCGCCGTGTGCACCAACGGCCGCCTGCACGCCGAGGTGCTCGACCTCCTCGGCGACCGCTAGCGCTTCCCTCCGCGACAGGTATTGCCCGGCGCGCCGGGATCACAGATGCTGGAACGCATGGCTGTCACAAATGCACAAGCAGGAGGGAGCGATCATGAACGTACGCGACGGGATGACCAAGCTGGTTCTCACCGTTGGCCCGGCGCATACCCTGCGTGAGGCCTCCCGCCAGATGTCAGCGCGACGCGTGGGAGCAGCGGTCGTGACCGACCCCGAGCACGCCGGGATCGGCATTCTCACCGAACGGGACATTCTCGACTCGGTCGGGGCGGGCGAGGATCCCGACACCGAGCTTGTCACGGATCACCGGACCAGCGACGTCGTCTTCGCCTCGCCCGACTGGACCCTCGAGCAGGCCGCGGTCGCGATGATACGCGGAAACTTCCGCCACCTGATCGTCATCGAGGAACGCGAGGTCGTCGGGCTGCTTTCCATGCGCGACATCGTGCGCTGCACCACGTCCGCGCAGCTCAGCCGCCTCGGGTGATGGCGGCCACCTCGTCGGCCGTCAGCTCGATGGAAGCGGCGGCGACGTTGGACTCGACATGCTCGGGCGACCCGCTGCCCGGGATCGGCAGCATCTGCGGCGACCTGGCCAGCAGCCAGGCGAGCGCGATCTGCCGCGGGCTCGCCTCGTGGCGCTTGGCCGCCGCGTCCACCGCGGCGTTCCCGTCGGCCTGCTGGACCGGCGCCCAGGGCAGGAAGGCGATCTGCTCCTGCTCGCACAGGTCCACCATCGCCTCGGACTTCCGGTCAGCCGCGTTGTACCGGTTCTGCACCGAGACGATCGGCGCGACCTGCTGCGCCGCACGCAACTGGTGCTCGGACACGTTGGAGACGCCGATGTGCCGGATCTTTCCCTCGTTCTTGAGCTGCACGAGCGCGCCCAGCGACTCGGCCAGCGGCACCCTGGGATCGGGCCGGTGGAACTGGTACAACGGGATCTGCTCCAGCCGGAGCCGGCGCAGGCTGCCCTCGCACGCCGCGCGCAGGTGCTCGGGCCTGCCGTCCGGATCCCAGCGCCCCGGCCCAGGCCGCACCAGCCCGCCCTTGGTCGCAATGACCAGGTCGTCCGGGTAAGGATGCAGCGCCTCGGCGATCAGCTGCTCGCTGACGTCCGGGCCGTAGGAATCCGCGGTGTCGATGAAGGTGACGCCCAGGTCCACCGCCCGGCGCAGCGCCGCCCGGGCGCGGTCCCGGTCGGGCGGATCACCCCAGATGCCGTCGCCGGTGACCCGCATCGCGCCGTACCCCAGCCGGTGCACGGTCAGGTCACCCCCGATGCCGATGCTGCCCGCCGCCGCCGCGCTTACCGAACCGGTCATGATCAGCCTCCCCGTTTCTTGCCCCGGTTCAGTCTTGCAGCCCGCGAGTCCGGCGCGCTGCCCACCCGGCTCTTGCTGATGAGCGCCCTGGCCCGGGCCACGCGCACGGCGTCGGTGAGCGTGCCGAGGTCGTAGGCCCCCTGATGGCGCCTGCCGTTGACGAAGAACGTCGGCGTCCCGGAGACGCCGCTGAGGTCGGCGGAGTCCACGTCTTCGGCGATCCTGGCCGCGCCGGCGCGCCTGGCCAGGTCGGCGGCGAACCGCTCGGTGTCCAGGCCGAGCTCGGCCGCGTAACCGATCAGGTCCCTGTTGGTCAGCGCGCCCTGGTGGTTGAGCAGCTGATCGTGCATCTCCCAGAACTTGCCCTGCTTGGCGGCGGCCTCCGATCCCTGCGCGGCGAACTGGGCGCGCGGGTGCACGTCGCTCAGCGGCAGGTGCCGCCACACGTACCGCAGATCCCCGTAGTCGGCCAGCAGCTCCCGGATCACCGGCTCGGCCTGGCCGCAGTACGGGCATTCGAAGTCGCCGTACTCCAGCAGCGTCACCAGGGCCTTGGCCGGACCGCGGATATGGTCGCGCCGCGGGTCGACGGGCACGGCGAGGTCGATGACGCTCTCCGCCGCGCCGAGCAGCAGGCGCAGCCGCAGCCGCTTGGGCAGCAGCGAGGTCAGCCGGAAGACGATCCAGGTGAGCACGGAAGCGCAGAGCGCGGCGGTCAGCACGCCGAGCTTGGCCTCGGCCAGGTCGGTGCCGTGGAACGCCAGCGTGGCGATCAGCAGGGACACGATGAGGCCCACGCCGGCGATGGTGCCGGCGCCGGTCACCGCCGCCCAGCCGACCGGCGGGCGGATCCGCCCCCGGCTGACCACGGTGATCAGCCAGGCCGTGGCGACCGTGCCGACCGGCTTGCCGACGACGTAGCCAACCAGGATGCCGAGGGTGACCGGCTGGGTGTAGGCGTGCGCCAGGAAGCTGCCGTTGATCACGATCCCCGCGTTCGCCAGGGCGAACAACGGCACGATCAGGTAGCTGGTCCAGGGGTGGAACACCTGCTGCAGGCGGTCGTTCGGCGAGATCGCGGTCCGCACCCGCTCCCGCGCGAACTGGGCCAGCTCCGGCGTCGGCTGCTCGCGGAACGAGCGGAACACCTCGGACGCCTGCTCCAGGTCGCTGCGCGCGGCCGGGTAGGCCGGCGTGATCAGGCCCATGACCAGGCCGACCACGACCGCGTCGACGCCGGACTCGAAGAACGCGATCCAGGCGCCCAGCCCCAGCAGCAGGTACAGCGGGCCACGGCGCACCCGCAGCAGCCGGGCCAGCCCGGCCACGGCCAGCAGGACCAGCCCGGCCGCCAGCGCGACCAGGTCGATGTGGCTGCTGTAGACCACGGCGATGATCACGATCCCGACGATGTCGTCGACGATCGCGAACGTCAGCAGGTAGGTGCGGACCCGGTCCGGCACGCCCGACCCGACCAGGGCCAGCAGGCCGAGCGCGAACGCGGTGTCGGTGGACATGGCCGCGCCCCAGCCGCCCACCGTCGGGTGACCGGCGTTGATGGCGAGGTAGATGGCGATCGGCACGGCCGTACCGCCCAGACCGATCAACAGCGGCAGCGCGAGCCGCCGGCGGTCGCGCAGCTCACCCATGTCGTACTCGCGGCGCGCCTCGAGCCCGGCGACCAGGAAGAAGAACGCCATCAGCCCCGAGTTCACCCAGCCGTGCAGGTCATCGGACAGCGCGGCGTGCCCCAGGCGGACCGAGAACTCGGTGCCCCAGAAGTTCTGGTATGCCGAGATACTCACGTTCGCCCAGATCAGCGCCGCGATCGTGGCGGCCAGGAGGACCGCCGCGCTGCCGGTCTCGGTGCGCAGGAACTGCCGTAGCGGCGTCTGGCGGCTCCGTCCCCACACCGTGCTCAGCGAGAACTGCCAGCCCTGCTGCTCCGATCCGGTCACGCTGGCCCCGACCGGGCCCGGCACAGGACGCCGTCCAGGGCGGTTGCGGGCGCGCGTTCGATGTTCATGCGTCGGGCCTTCAATTTGGCGATCTTGAAATTACGGTACCAGCGGCGCGCCGCCAGAGGATCGCCTGATCAGGTCGGCCAGCTCCTCCGGCCAGACCGCCTCCGTGGTGCCGTCGAGCTCGGCCAGCGTCCACCAGCGCCAGGCCGCGATCCCGTCGCTGGCGTGCATGGCCTCCACGCCGCGGATTTCCCTGCGGGGCTGGTCGATCCGGGCCAGGTAGAGACGCTCCACCTGACGGACCAGCTCGTCGCTGTAGGCCATGTCGAAGCTGCGCCGCAGCACCTCGCCGATGAGGGTCACGTCGTTCCAGCCGGTTTCCTCCGCCAGCTCGCGCAGGGCGGCCGCCGGGTAGTCCTCACCGTCGTTGAGCCCCCCGCCCGGCGTGGACCAGTGGGTGCCGTTCGGCGGGCCGTCGTCATACCGCATGAGCAGGACGCGGTCATCCGGGTCGAGCAGCACCACCCGGGCGGCCCGGCGCACCCGCACAGGTTTCGTCACGCTTTCAGACTATTCTCGTCCCTCGCGGGGGCGCAGCGACCGGATCAGGACGCTGACGCCAAGCACGCCGGCCGGCACCAGCGTGACCAGCGCGGGCAGCTGATAACGCCAGGAGAACTCGAACACGTCCGATGCCAGGGTCACGAACGCCCCGGCGGTGAAGAACAGCAGGCAGCCGAGGGCCAGGCCGCGGGTCCCCGGATCCAGCCGACGGCGCGCCACGGCCACGCCCGAGCCGATCAGGCCGGCCACCGCGCAGGCCAGCAGGAACGGCCCGGGCGTGTAGCCGCCGTGCAGCTGGTAGGCGCGCAGGAACGAGGCGACCGGACGCCAGACGGCCGGCTCGCCGCCACCGAATTGGCTGGTCGCGGCCTTGACCACGGCCTGCGAGGTCCAGGGCGGGTAGTACGTGTACGTGGTCTGGAACTGCCAGCGGGCAATGGGGGTATCGCCCCCCTGGCCGTCCCGGGTCAGCGCGAACAGCTTGACCACGTCGCGGGCGTAGGCGTCCAGGACCCGCGACGGCTGCTGGCTGAGCACACGGTGGTTGAAGTCGGAGATCAGGCTGTTGACTTCGCCCCGGGGCAGGTTCGAGTAGTAGGGCTGCACCGGGGAAGCCTTGGCGTACTCCAGCCAGTCCGGCCCGCGCGCCTGCTGAGCCGCGGTCGGGCACAGCCCCCGCTCGTCGGAGGGCAGCCGCAGCGTGGCGCAGTCCGCGGCCGCCGCCAGCCGGCCGTAGAGCGACGTGACGCCGGAGTGCGACAGGAAGAAATCGCCGGTCAGCAGGTACGAGCCGGAGCAGTAGGCCACGATGGGCAGGGCGAACGCGACGCACATGGCCGCGGCCTTCCCGACCGCACGGCGCCAGCCGCCGCCCGCGGCGAGCAGGTAGATCACCGCCGGCAGAATCAGGACCTCGCCGACCTGCGCCACCGTGGCCGAGGTGCCCAGCACGATGCCGGCCGCGACGACGCGGCGCCAGCCCGCGTCCGGGCGCCAGAGCAGGATGGCCAGGCCCGCCACGATCAGGGCCTCGAACCACACGTCTGGCATGATCATCTGCTCGATCTGCAGCTGGTAGGCGTCGAGCAGCACCGGCGCGATGGCCAGCGCGGCCAGCCAGCGGTTCACGCCGCGGCGCATGAGCAGCAGGTAGATGACCACGGCCATGGCCACGCCCAGCAGGTGCTGCACCGCGGCGACGGTGTCGAAGTTGGCGACCAGCAGGATCGCCCGCAGCGGTCCCTTGTACCCGACCGGGTCCATGCCGTCGGCGTTGTAGAGGTACCGCACCGAGTCGACGAAGAACAGCGCCGGGCGGTAGGCAAGCTCGGCCGCGGTCCGCAGCGCCAGCCCCGCGGCCAGCAGGAGGACCGCCAGCCAGTGCCGTCGCAGCACGGCCTGAGCGGCCCGCCAGCGGCCCGTCCGGGCCCGGGCGGGCGGGCCGGTACGGCGGACGGCCCGCGGCTGGTCCTGCGCCGTCTCCACGCGGGCGGGCTCCGCCTGCCTGTTCTCAAGCACGGGCGTCACAGCCCCGCGGCCTGGTCATTTTCCGACCGGGCCATGGCCGCCGTTGGAGAGCCAGAGGGCGAGGAACACCGTGACGATGGTCAGCCATCTGGTCATCCGGTTGCGCGGGACGAGCGTCAGCGTGGCCCAGGCGATCGCCGTGTACCACGCGAACACCCACGGAGCGACCAGCACCCAGGCGAAGGACAAGGCGAACGGGGCCACCACCTCGCGGGGCTGATCGGAGGAGATCCGCCGGTAGATGACCCAGGCCAGGCCCAGCAGGGCGATCGGCCAGAGGATGCCGATGATCAGGGTCGTGGCGGGCTGGCTCATGCCCAGCGCCTCGGCGATCATCTGGAAGATCCGCCAGGGCGAGGGCATGATGACCCACTTCAGTCCCTCGAACGTCGACTTCAGCGCGTCCAGGCCCCAGAAGCTGTACTGGACGGCGAAGGTCGCCAGGGCCACCGCCGTGATCCGGGTCACCCGCAGCCACTCGCGCCGCCGCAGCAGCGGCCAGGCCAGCCCGATCCCGATCAGGACCGCGTTGATCTTTATTCCGCAGGCCGCGCCGATCAGCACGCCGACCAGGACGTCGCCCCACACGCCCGACACCTTGCGCGCCACCTGGATCGCGCAGAGAGCCGCGGCGGCCACGAACGTGTCGAGCTGGCCGCCACTGACCAGCTGCTGCAGGATGACCGGGTTGGCCACCCAGAACAGGGTGGCCCTGACCGGGTCGTCTGAGGTCTTGAGCAGCAGGAACCCCAGGCCGATGAACACCGCGCCGGTCAGGATCATCAGGATCCAGATGGTGGTGGCGACGCTCCGCCCGCCGAGCGACGCGGCGAACGACTGGATCACGGTGGCGATGGGACCGTAGACCGACGGCTGGCCCCGCCAGACCGTGCCGACGACCTTGGTATACGGCGAATGGGGCCCGAGCGCGGCGATAGGGCTGGTGGTGTACGGGTTCCCGCCCAGCGAGGCGATCCTGCCGTAGGCCGCGTAGCTGGCGATGTCCGAGGAGCCGACCGGGGTGAGGCTGACCATGACGGCGACGATTCCCGTGCTCACCAGCAGCAGGCGGCGCGGATCGGGGCGCCAGCCCTGGCTGTGCGCCCACAGCATGCCGGCCAGCCCCAGGCAGGCGAGAACGTCCCCGGCGTAGAGCAGGGCCATGGCGATGGCGTCGTTGTTGCCCAGCGACGGGAGCAGGTGCGACAGCGGCAGCCTGATCGGCAGCGTCTCGGTGTTGGGCGCGGTCGCCCCGACCAGCATCCCCAGCAGCAGCCCGAGCCCGGACACGGTGACGGCGACCTTGGGGTCGGCGAGCCTGCTCCACGACAGCCTGCGGATCAGCGTGGACATGACCCGCTCGATCGGGCCGGCCGTGCCACCCCGCTCCAGGGGGTCGTACGTCCGGAACCGACCGATCTGCCCGGTCGATCCGGGCGGGTCGGCCGACTGAGTGGACACCCGTGTCACCTAGGCCATGCCTCCACTAGCGGACCTGCGCGGCCAATGTCGGCGCACTGCCGCGCCGCCCGGGCGTGAACTCCGGGATGCCTTCGTCACTTCTCGGCTGGCCCTGCCGGCACGTCTTCGGCCAGCTTAAGGCGGCGCCCGAAGGCTCCACGCCACATTCTCCTGAATCGTACCGGCGAGTCAGGGACCACGGCGCGAGAGGCCCTGCAGGATGCCGGGTCAACGTGCACGACGGCGGCATGGGTTCCCGGACCTGTTTAGCGTGGTGTCCCGAGCAGGCGGGGATCCCCGGGGGGCGCGCCCGTTCCGGCCGCCGACGGGCGAAGTGTATTACGTAGTAAGCGTCATACAGATTACCCGTACCGGGAGGTCTGGCACAGTGCGGACGAATTCGCTCTCATATTGACACAACGAGACATCCTGTCTACTCTTAATGCACCGTTTGATCGGAATCATCGCCTTGATGATCATTTGTCGTGACGTGCTGGAGTGAAGGGCTGCGTTCGCACATGTCGAACTTGATAAACGATCGTGCGGTCGGCACTACGGATTCGGCGGATGATTCTAAGTTATTCCGCCTCCCCCCGGTCGCGATCTTCTGGGATGGGTATGCCCTGACCGATCTGCCCCAATGGGACGCGGAAACACGTTACGCGACGGAGCGCAGCATAGCTGCTCTAGAGTCGATACCGATCTATACGGGAATCGTTGACCGGGATGCTGGTCTTGCCGACGCCGCCGCGGTTGTCGGCACGCTAGTTCAGGCAGCCGGGACCAAGACAGGACTGCCCGACGTCGCAGGGCTTCCACCTCGATCGCCGGTTGAGGAGTACTTCAGAGTCCGTGCCGCGAACTTAACGCCCGTGCAAGCTGCCCTGCAAGCGGCAATAGTCATCGAGCGCGGCCTGCGTGACCTGCGTAGCGTGCCATTATCAGGAAATGACCTCACCTGGGAACTCGCGTCGATGCGCCAGGCAATTATCGACGTTTTCGGCGATCAGCAGGAGGCCGGACATGAGCCGGTCCGGCCGACGACGGAAGCCACGGGCGCAGCACCCGCGGCACCCGCGCAAGACGACTTCGTCATGCGCAAGGCCCGCGAGACGTGGCTCGCGAGATGGATCATCGGGCATCACGTGCACGCACTGCTCAATGTCTGCGCGACCGCCGCGGTCAGCGCGGCCATCGACGCGCTCCGCGCGGGCGACTCGGCGCAAGCGGTTGCTGATCTTCACCGGGCAACGACGTATGCACGGGGGATTCCTGCTGCCAGGGCACATGCCGCGGCAATGCCGTCCGACTTCTACTGTGCGGTGGTGCGCCCGACCATGATGCCGACACTCGTCGCCGTTCCCCTGAGCGGGAGCATGCATATAGGTTATCGCGCTTACCGCAAAGCGCTCCAAACACTGACGAAAGTCTTGCCGGATCCAGTGGTTGATCTCGCTCCTCGTGAACCGGACCTGGCTTTCGCCAGGGAGGCCCTGTTCGAGGCAGACATCGTCGAGGCGGAACGGCATGTCTCGCTGGCCGAGTCGGCCGTGGGCGACGCTCGCTCGCTCGTGCAGTCACAGACGGTGCCCGAGAATGCGGTCGCCTCGCTGCGTAAAATGCGTCATATCCGGGCTGCACGTTATCAACCGTTTATTCGCTTCGCTGACGATCTGGCAGCCCAGCATCTGACGCAAGACGAAGACTCAGCGGATAGCTGAGTCGCCCTGTAACCACCAGGACCAGACCGTCAGCATTTGCGAGTGCGACGCTACTATTACGTAGTAGACGTAATACAGGATACCGGTACCGGGAGGGCTGTCATGCTGCTGAATAGCAAAGGCCAGGTGACCATCCCGGCGCACCTGCGGGCCAAGTACGGGCTGCACGCTGGGGACGAGGTCGAGGTCGTCGAGGTCGACGGCGCGCTCCAGATCAAGCGCACGGAGGGGGCCGAGAGCAGAGGGCAAAGGCTGGTGCGGCGGCTGCGCAACACGGCCACCGGCCAGGGCGTAGCGGGCATGAGCACCGACCAGATCATGGCCTTGCTCCGTGGCGAGTGACGCGCCGGCGATCCGCCCCGCCACCCTTGTCGACTCCTGCGTGCTGCTGGATGTCATCACCGGTGACGAGCAATGGGCCGACTGGTCTGGGAGACACATCGCGGCGGCCATGGACGCCGGCCGGGTGGTGATCAACCCGCTCATCTACGCCGAGGTCTCGGTCGGCTACCAGACCGTCGAGGAACTCGAGGAACTGCTCCCGGCCAGCGACTACGAGCGCGAGCCCTTGCCGTGCCTGGCAGGCTTCGCCGCCGGCAAGGCCCTTGTGCGCTACCGGCGCGGTCGCGGTGACGAGCGATCGCCGATGCCCGACTTCTACATCGGCGCTCACGCCGCCGTAACCGGCTACCGGCTGCTGACCCGAGATGTCCGGCGGTACCGGAGGTACTTCCCGACCATCGACATCATCGCTCCGGCGTCATCCGAAGGCCAGACGCTGGCCAGCCCGGCGCTGAACCCGGGCTGAACCCGGGTCATAGCGGACCGATGCGTCCGTGAGGGTAGACTGCTCTTGCGATTTGTGCTGGTAGTTGACATGTGCCCAGACGGCGACGCCTGGACCGCCACGGTATCCGGACACAATGGCTGCCTTGGAGACCCACGATATGCCGGTTCAGCCCCGGTCGCCCCTGACGTCCGTCCTGGCCAGCGTGCTGGCCGTGGGCCTCATGCTCACCGTTGCGAGCTGCAGCCACGACACTCCGGCACCTACCGCACATGCCGCCGGTGCCGCCGTTGCGGCACGGTCAGGTGCGCTGTTCGTCCTGAAAGCGGTGAGCATCCAGCCCACTACGGGCGCGGGCGGGTGCCCGGCCGGTTCTGTCGCGCTTTCCGGGGGGCCCGGCCAGTGCTACCGCCAGCTTGGCGCGCCGGTAACGATCACGTCCGCCACCGTCGGCCCGGTCATCACCGATGCGCTCCACTTCCAGGGGCTGGACGGATTCTGGATCGTCCTGCCCGCTGCTGATGTGGCGGCGCTGCAAGCGATCACCACCACGGCCGCTGACGCCCATGCCAATCTCGCCATCTATGTAGGCGGCCGGGGCTGGCTTCTCCCCATCCCGGGTCGGCCATTCACAAATGGCCAGCTCGAAATCTTTTTGCCGCGCAGGGGCCTTTCCTTGGCAAGCAGGAATAATCAAGTTCTCGAGCTTCACCGCCTGCTCGTCCCGCCCAGCTGATCGCGGCCTTCGGGCTACTTGCCGCTTCTGTCCCATCCTTCCTCACAGG
>JASIJN010000036.1 GCA_030050125.1 Streptosporangiaceae bacterium
TATCCGGCCTGCATGCGGCGGCCGCGCTAGCGGGCGGCTAGCGTCTGGCGCGTGCCGGCTTGACGGCGCCATGCGGCCGGTACTTCACTGTCGCGCATGGCCCGCTGCCGGCCAGGCCCCGCTTCTCCCCCGTGGTCTCCTGGCGGCGGGCACTCCCAGGTCAGGGGGATGCCATTGGCCGTGATCGGCCCTGAGCACCGCTGATCGTCATCTAAAGTTCCGATGTGATCCCTGCGCAAACCGTGGCGAATGCCGCTGCCCTGATGCCCCGGCCCGAACGCTCCTTCGTGGCGGTCGCCCCCCCGGGGCCGGGGGGAGGGACGTGGGCGGGGGCGCCGAGCGCCGCCCTCGGCGATGGCGAGATCTTCCTGGCCTACCGCCTGCGCCGCCCGGAGGGGCTGGGACGCGGCTATGCGGTGGTCGTGGCGCGCTCGACGGACGGCGAGCGCTTCGAGACCCTCGCCACCATCGGCCGGGAGGAGTTCGGTGCCGCGTCCCTGGAGCGGCCGGCCCTGGTCGCCGTCCCGGACGGCGGCTGGCGGCTGTACCTGAGCTGCGCCACCCCGGGCACCAAGCACTGGCGCATCGAGATGCTCGAGGCCAGCCATCCCGGGGACTTTGACGCGCGGCGCAGCCGGGTGGTGCTGCCCGGCGACGCCGCCACCGCGGTCAAGGACCCGGTCGTCATCCACGACGGCGACAAGTGGCACCTCTGGGCGTCGGTGCACCCGCTGACCGACCCCGATCACACCGACCGGATGACCGCCGACTACGCGTTCAGCGCCGACGGCGTGACCTGGACCTGGCAGGGAACCGCGCTCAACCCCCGGCCGGGCCGGTGGGACGCCCGCGGCGTGCGCGTCACCGCGGTCCGGATGGCCCCGGGGATGGTCATCGCCTACTACGACGGGCGGGCCAGCGCCGAGGAGAACTTCGCCGAGCGGACCGGCCTCGCCACCGGCGCCGGGCCGTCGGCGCTGGCCGCGCTCAGCCCCGTCGTCCGGTCGCCGCATGGCGACGGGGCCCTGCGCTACCTGTGCGTCGTCGACCTCGGCGACTCCCGCGAGCGTTACTACTACGAGATGGCGCGGGAGGACGGCGCGCACGAACTGCGCACTGAGCTGCGCTGAGCCGGCCGGACCCGCGCCGCGGCCGCGGTCAGAACGCGCGGGGCTGGCCGTTGCGGGCCTGGCGCTGCCCGGCGGGCCTGGCCCCCACCAGCCCGCCCGAATCACCGCGCGGCTGCAGCCAGTCGCCGAAGTCCTCGCCGGTGATGACCTCGAGGAGCTTGATGTCGGACTCGAACCGCGGCAGCAGCGCCTGACGCTGCTGCCAGGTCAGCGGCTGCCGGGGCGTACCTTCCCGCTGCAGGATCCGCTGCAGCGGCCCGGTTACGGCGGACGCGCCGGGCAGGACCTCGCCCGCCGCCGAGACCATGCGCAGCGCCTTGGACACGCCCCGGTGCCACAGCGATCGTTCCGGGTGCGCGGTGACGTTCTCCCGCGGCAGCTCGGTCAAGACCCCCTGCGCCACGCCGAGGAAGCCGCAGATCCGGTCCAGCGCCCCGGCCGGGTCCTCGATCAGGGTCCGGTAGCGGAACACGAGGACCTGCTCCTTGGGGAACACCGAGTAGAGGTGGTCAAGCTGCTCGCCGTAGCGGCCGAGCGCGGTGTAGTGCCAGAAATCGGCCCAGCCCGCGGCGATCCGGGCCGGCTCCTGCCCGCAGGCCAGCACGAAGTCGCCGACGGGATCCAGGCCGGCCGACCACAGGTGGGTCCAGTTCGAGTGCGCCCGCTCCACCGGGTCGCGCAGGATCACGATCAGCCTGGCGTCCGGGATCAGCGCCCGGATGCGAAACTGCGCCTGCCGGTCATACAGGTAGAACGGGGTCGACTCGCCGCGCAGCGTCCCGGCCGGGGCCGGGTCGAACAGCGCCTCGTAGTCCTCGCGCCGCCAGACGTGCTCGCGGTAGGTCGCCGCGTCGCCCGGCCCGCCGCGGGTGGGCGGCGGGCCGTCGGTGAGGAAGAACTTGGGCTCCTTGACCGCTGACATGAAAAGTGAAGGATGCCGCGCGAGTGCCGCGTGCACGGCGGTGGTGCCCGCTTTCGGCGCGCCCGCCACGAAGAAGTCTGGCAGCGCCATGGCCTCTCCAGGGAATTACCAGCCCGAGCCGGTGCCCGAGAAAGCTACTATACCTACTTTGATAGTAGAAATGACCTCCACTAGTCTTCTATACCCACTACCCGGCTTTCGATTCACGACGAACCGGCCGCAGGCGGCGTTACCATCGCGCCATGGTGCCTGAGCCCGCACCGGGCAGATGAAGGCCCGGCCCGGGCGGCTGCTCGAGCCCTGGTTCGCCCCGTTCGGACTCATCAACGGGGCCGCGGTGGGGCTCGCGCCGATCCTGTTTCCCCTGGTGGCCGTCAGGTACGGCGTCGGCCACGTCGGCCTGGTCATGGGAGCCTTCAACCTGGGCGCCTTCGCCGCGCCGCTGACCGGTAACCTGGCCGACCGGTATCACGCCTACCGCCTGCTGGCCATTGGCTGCGCGGCCGTGTCCGCGGTGTCGCTCTGGCTGTTCCCGCTGGCCGGCCCGCCGGTGCAGGTGCTGCTCGCGCTGGCGAACGGCGGCGCGTTCGCGGGCGCGGTGACCGTGGCCAACCTCCTGATCGTCGAACGCCGCCCGCAGCGCGAGTGGAACCGGCGTCTGGGCTGGCTGGAGACCGTGCTCAGCGTGGGGCAGGGCGGCGGGCTGATCCTCGCGGCCTGGCTCAGCGGGCTGGCCGCGCGCACCGGCCTGCTGATCGCGGCGCTGGTCCCGGCCGCCGCCATCCCGCTGTCGGTCCTTCTGATCCCGCGGGTCACCGGTCGCGCCCCGGCCGTACCGAACGCGCCGGCTCCCGGCGAATCGTCGCCCGGCGCCTCACCTGGCGCGCGGGCCAGCCACCGGCTGGCCTCGGCCGGCCACGTGGGCGAGTGGGGCCCGGCCAGCCCGTCCCGCGTGCACCACCTGCATCAGCAGCGCCGGCCGCTGGAGGCCCTGCACAGCGCGGTGAGGCTGATGCGGGGAGGCTTCGGCTGGATGCTCGCCGCCTGGGTCCCCGCCTACGCGGGCACGGCCATCATCTTCGCGCTGTACCCGGTGCTGTTCTCCCGCGCCTTCGGGGTGGCCCCGCGGTCCTCGGCGCTCGCGTTCGCCGTCATCGTGTTCCTGAGCCTGCCGCTGTTCATCGTGGCCGGCCGGCGCTCCCAGCGCCGGGGCCCGGTCAGGGTGATCGCGGCCTCGCTCGCCGCCCGCGTGGTGCTGCTGGCGGCGCTGGCCGCGTTCGCGGCGGTCGGCCACATCCCGGCCGTGCTTCCGCTGGCCGCGTTCAGCGGCATCATGTTCGCCTGGTCGTTCCTGAGCGTGGCCTCACCGGCGCTGACCGGCCAGCTGTGCCATGGCGCCGAAGGGGACGCGCAGGGCTCGCTCAACGCGGCCAGCGGCCTGGCCGGCCTGATCGGCTCGGTCGTCGGCGGCCTGGCCGCGGCCAGCTGGGGCTTCCCGGCCGCCCTGGCCATCGGTTCCGGCGCCGTCCTCGTCGGCCTCACGGTCTTCGCCCTGACCCTCCTGCGGGCCAGGCGGCATTAGCGCCGATTTTCGCGGTCGGTAGTTACCCCCGGCTGACTGAACGGTATCCCGCCGTCGGGTGGCTGCTGTGGTCTGTGTCCAGGGATTTTGTGCGGTGACTTCGCTGTAGGCCACCGTGCGATGGGGTAGGTATCGCTGACTGACCTGGCCATGTGGCCACTGATGTCGCGGCGGACGGCTTGCCGGCGTCCATGACATCCGGGCTCACAGCCCGGTAATTCACGGCGGAATGACCCGATAGCGGCGTGGCTGCGGGCTACCCGGCCGCAGACGTGGTGAACTAGGAGCATCGACCAGTCAGCGAATACCCCTCAGCAGCCTGCCCGGCCCGGCGGGGAATTCTTCCTGCACCCCCAGTCCCCGGCCCACCGGCGGTATGAGGCCCTGCGCGCCTATCTGGCCGAGGGGCTGCCCCCCGACCAGGCCGCCGCCCGGTTCGGCTACACCCCCGCGAGCCTGCTGTCGGCCGTACGGGACTTCCGCGGCGGAGCGCGTGAGTTCTTCGTCACCGGCAAGCCCGGGCCCAAGACCGCGCCGGCCAAGGACGCCGCCCGCCCCCGGATCATCGAGCTGCGCGCCGCCGGGCACTCCATCGACGAGATCGCCGAAGCCCTCGCGGCCGAGGGCACCCCGCTGAACCGGACCGGGATCGCCGAGGTCATCGCCGCCGAAGGCATGCCCCGGCTATGGCGCCGCCCCGACGAGCAGCGCGGCGGTCCGGCCCGGGAGATCCAGACCCGCGCCGAGGCAGCGGACTTCACCGCTCTGCCCGGACGGGCCGAGACCCGCCTGGCCGGGCTGTTCCTGGCCATCCCGGACCTGATCGAGCTGGGCATCCCGGACCTGGCGGCCGCCGCGGGCTACCCGTCCACCCCGAAGATCCCCGCCCTGTCGTACCTGCTGTCGCTGCTGGCGCTCAAGCTGACCTCCACCCGCCGGGTCTCCCACGTCTACGACATCGCCGCCGACCCCGGCGCGGCCCTGTTCGCCGGGCTGACCGCACTGCCCAAGGCCACCGCGCTGACCACCTACTCCTACCGGCTGCAGCACGCCCGCCAGGCCGCGTTCCTGACCGCGCTGGACAGGGCCGCCATCGCGGCCGGGCTGGCCGACGGCGAGACGCTCAACCTGGACCTCCACGCCGTGATGCACTGGGGCGAGGACCCGGTGCTCGAAAAGCACTACGTGCCCCGCCGGTCCCAGCGCACCCGCTCGGTGCTGACCTTCTTCGCCGAAGACGCCGCCACCCGGACCCTGGTCTACGCCAACGCAGACCTGTCCAAGGCCAGCCAGAACCGGGAGGTCATCGCGTTCGCCGACCACTGGCACAAGGTGACCGGCCGGGACCCGTCGCTGCTGATCTTCGACTCCAAGCTCACCACCCAGGCCGTGCTCGCCGAGCTGGATGACCGGCAGATCGGGTTCATCACGCTGCGTGCCCGCCACCCCGGCATCACCAAGGCCCTGGCCGCCCTCCCTGCCAGCGCATGGACCTCCATGACCCTCGGCCGCGCCGGGAACAAGACCCGCCGCATCCGCGTGCACGACGACCCCGCCGCCCAGCTGTCGGCCTACCCACGGCCGATCCGCCAGCTCGCCGTCACCGGCCTGGGCCACGACCAGCCCACCCTGCTGATCACCAACCGTCCTGAGCTGCCCGCCCGGCAGGTGATCGGCTCCTACGCCCGGCGGATGAACATCG
>JASIJN010000306.1 GCA_030050125.1 Streptosporangiaceae bacterium
CCCGCGCATGCCGTCAATCTTGCCCGCTGCGCCCTGGTGATCAGAAGACCGTCGGGCACCACGGGGCGGGATGCCAGGACATGGCGGCGGACAAGGCGGCCAGCGACCCCGGGCGCACCTCGGTGACCAGTCCGGCGCCGGCCAGCGCGCCCAGCCCGGTGCCGCCCAGGTAAGCCGCGCCCAGCGCGCGGACCGGACAGGCCAGGTCGGCGGGCGCGGATGTCCGCTCGCAGGTGACGGCGGCCGGGTCCGCCGGGCCCGGGGCCCGTAGCCGCCACCGCCCGGCGTTCTCGGCGAACACGTCGTCCTCGACCTCGACGACCACGTCCACCGGGCACGTGTACCGCCGCCGGCTGAGCGCCTCGGGCACGCTGATCAGCCTGATCCACAGCCCGTCCAGCAGCTGCGGGCGGGCTCGCCGCCGGTCGGCCAGCAGGTAGAGCAACGGCTCGTCGGCGGGACGCGTCCGGGCCCGCACCTGGCTGACCAGGTCCCTGGACAGCAGGTCGTTCCAAATCACCGCGCTGGCCAGCGGATCGGCCGCCATCAGCTCGCGCACCTCCAGCTTCCCGCTGGGCAGCCCGTGCTCGTCCCAGTCCGGCTTCGCGGCGAACAGGGCGTACCCGCGCGGGCCCGCGCCGTCCTCGGCGATCACGCAGCGCAGCTGGCTGAACCCGGACCGGCGGTGCTCCGGGTCCCACAGGACGTTGTCCCACCACCGCTGGTCGCGGGCGGGCATGCCGGGACGGCCGCTCCGCACCGAGTCGTAGACCCGGCCCAGCTCGGGCACGCAGGCCGCGGGCTCGGCGGTCCGCAGCCGCAGGGCGGACGCGGCGGCCGGCGCCGCGATGAGGCCCTCGCCGCGGCGGATCCTGAGGTCCAGCTCGGCGCTGGCGATGCCGTACCCGTACCGGCCGTAGATGCCGGCCTCGGAGGCGAACAGCGCGGCGACCGCCTCGCCGCGGTCGCGGATGTCGGCAAGCTGGCGGCGCATCAGGCTGGACATGATCCCCCGCCGGCGGTGCGAGGGAAGCACCGCGACCGCGGTGACCCCGGCCACGGTGAGCACGCCGCCCGGCACCGTCATCGGCATCGTGAGCACGGCCGTGGTCCCGACGATCTCGGCGCCGTCGAAGGCGGCCAGGGTGCGGTCGAATTCGAAGATGGGCCGGTCGTGCTCCATCTCGAGTTCCGCCGGGTGGGCGGCGTTGAATGCGTGCTCGAGCACCGTCCAGAAAGCGGGGAACTCGCCGTCGCTGATGGGGCGGATCGGGTAGCCAGCGTCCATGCCTGGATTTCTACCTGGCCTCCGCCGGCCCCGCGACTCAATAACCGGGCCAGCGGCGATGTGCCCGAAGGCCGAGATGCCGGTACAGTGCCGGCAAGATGGTACGTGTTGACCCGCACCGATTCGCGGCCGCGGCACTGGCGGCGGCGCAGCGGTCGCGCGGCCTGATCCTGCGGCAGTTTATTACCAGGAACCGGCGGCTCGCCTTCGTGCTGGCCCTGGCGGTCCTTGTTATCGGGGCCGGGTCGGTCCGGGTTTCGGAGTTCTGGTTCTCGCCCGGGCTGATGATCTTGCCACTCCTGGCCGGCGGGTTGCTGCTGTGGCCCCGGGCGCTGCGGATCCTGTTCTGCGTGGTCGCCGCCGCGCTCGCCTACGACGCGCTCGAGGGCAAGGCCGGGCCGGGCATCATCGCCACGATCGCGGTCACGGTGATCTTCGCCGACCAGCTGGCCCGGGCCCGGGCGAAGCTCGGCGTGCAGGGGCTGCGCGGCGACCGGATGCTGATCGAGCTCCGGGACCGGATCCGGGCCCAGAGCCGGCTGCCCGAGCTGCCCGAAGGCTGGCGGTCGGCCTCGGTGCTGCAGCCGGCCGGCGGGGCGTCGTTCGGCGGGGACTTCCTGGTCTCCGCGTGCGACGGGAAGACCCTCGAGGTCGCCCTGGTCGACGTGGCGGGCAAGGGGATCGACGCCGGGACCCGGGCGCTGCTGCTGTCCGGGGCGTTCGGCGGGCTGCTCGGCTCGGTCCCGTCCGGGGACTTCCTGGCCTCGTGCAACGGCTATCTCCGCCGCGGCAGTCCGGCCGAGGGGTTCGTCACCGCGGTGCACCTCTGGCTCGACCTGGCCACGGGGGACTACGTGGTGGACTCGGCCGGGCACCCGCCCGCGGCGCACTTCGAGGCGGGCACCGGGACCTGGCGCCTGACCCAGGCGCGGGGCATCGTGCTCGGCGTCGTCGCCGACCTGCGGTCGGTTCCCGAGCGCGGCATGCTGCGCCCGGGCGACGCGCTGATGCTCTACACCGACGGGCTGATCGAGGCGCCGGGCCGGGACATCGACGCGGGCATCGACCGGCTCCTGGGCGAGGCGGATCGGCTGGTCACCACGGGATTCGAGGCCGGCGCCGGCAAGCTGGTGCGGGCCATGCAGGCGCCGGGCGCGGGCTCGGACGACTGCGCGCTCGTGCTCATCTGGCGCGGCTGAGGGGCCAGGACCAGGACATCAGGCGGTCTCGAAGCCCTGGCCCAGCTCCCAGTCGGTAACGGCGCGGCGGGCGAGCCTGAGCTGATGCCGGGCCATGCCGGCCACGTGATCCCTGACGGCATCGCCGAACGCCCGGCTGGCCAGCTTCGACTCCTCGAACCGGTGGATGGCCTCGGTGAGGTCCATCGGCACCGCACGGCCGGGCTCGCCGCCTCCGGCAGCATCCGGCACCCCGCCCGGCGGCAGCGCATCGGGGAACTCGATGTCGTCGTCCTCCAGCCCGGCGATTCCGGCCGCCAGCACGGCCGCGATGGTCAGGTACGGATTGGCGTCCGCCCCGGGCAGCCGGAACTCCATCCGCAGCGACGGGCCGCTGCCGACCACCCGCACCATGGCGCCCCTGTTGTCATAGCCCCAGCTGGCCTGCGATGGGGCCCAGTCGCCAGGCTGGAGCCTGCGATAGGAGTTGATCAGCGGAGCGTGCAGCAGCGTCAGCTCGGGAGTGAAGGCCAGGACCCCGGCCAGGAACCGCCGGGCCAGATCGCCCAGCTCCGCGGCCGCCGGCCCAGGCCCGGCGGCCATGCACGGGCGGCCGGACTCGTCCCTCAGTGAAAGGTGCACATGACAGCCGGACCCGGGCTGATCCTGGTCGGGCTTGGCCATGAAGGTGACGGCGCGGGCATGCTGATGCGCGATCGCCTTCGCCGCGTGCTTGAACAGGACGTGGCCGTCGGCGGCCTGGATCGGCGGGCCGGCCGGGAAGTTCATCTCGGCCTGGCCGATGCCGCCCTCGCCCTGGGTGGTCTCGGCGTGCAGGCCGAGCTCGGCCATGGCCAGCCGCAGCGGCCCCAGGTACGGCTCGAGCAACCCGGTGACGAGAACGTCGTTGTCGCCGATGCGGTGATAGAGCGGGCCGAGGTTCCGGTATCCCTTACGGAACGACTGGGGATAGGAGTCCTCGTAGACATAGAACTCCAGCTCTGTCGCGACCCAGGCGGACAGCCCGCGGCGGGCCAGCCGCTCGGCCTGCCGCCGCAGGACGGCCCGCGGCGCTTCGAGGATGACGCTGCCGTCACGGCGCCGCGCCTCCGCGAGCACGATGCCGCAGTCCGGCTGCCACGGCAGCCGCCGGAGGGTCTGCATGTCCGGCCACAGCAGGTCGTTGGGGAAGCCGGTGTGGTCTCCGGTGGCCGCGACCCCGGCCGCCGGCTGAATGTCCGGGCCCGTGACCAGGTGGAAATCGGGCATGTCCAGCCCGTCGGCCAGGATCGTCTGCAGCCGCCCGGCGGCGACCCGCTTGCCCGCGAGCCGGCCGTAGTGGTCGGGGACGCAGACGCTGACGGACTCGAGGTCCGGCGGCAGCGCGGATTCGGTCATCCCGGCCTGTCGCCTCCGTCCACCATGATCGACGCTCCGTTGATGAAGCTGGCCAGGGGGGAGGAGAGGAACAGGCAGACCCCCGCGATCTCGTCGGGGCTGGCCATCCGCCCGAGCGGATTATCCCGCTCGTACCGGTGCCTGATCGTCGCCGGGTCGGCGTCCTGGCCGGCCGCGATCAGGTCTATCGCACGGCCGGTCATCGGGCTGTCCACGGTGCCGGGGCACACCGCGTTCACCCTGATGCCGCTCGGGCCGAGCTCCTTGGCCAGCGCCTCCACGAGCCGGACCACGCCCGCCTTGGCGGCGCAGTACGCGGCCCAGCCCGCGGCGCCGTGCACCGCGGCCTGCGAGCCCAGGAAGGTCATGGTCGCTCCGGAGCCCAGCAGCCGTCCGGTGGCCCGCGCGACGATGAACGCGCTCATCAGGTTGACGTCCAGCACCTGCCGGATCTCGTCGGCCGGCACGTCGAGCACGTTCCCCACCGACAGCACCCCCGCGCAGTGGACGACGTCGGTCAGCCG
>JASIJN010000037.1 GCA_030050125.1 Streptosporangiaceae bacterium
GGTTGATCACAAACCCGCGCTGAGCCGGGCTTTCCCCCGCGCCGGAGCACCGAGCGGAGGCCGCAACCGGCGGAGTCTGTGCGTTATGAATGTTCTTTGGGGTACGGTCCCGGGACTGTCGTTCGTTACCGATGGTTTTGCTCGCTAAGCTGTGCGGGCAAAATCTTCGCTGGGGAGGATTGAATCGCCATGGGTGACGTCGCGGGGATCGAGCGAACCTTGGTTCTGCTCAAGCCCGATGCTGTAACTCGGGGCCTCGTGGGGCGGGTGCTGGCACGCTTCGAGGACGCGCTGCTGAAGATCGTGGCCTGCAAGATGGTCTGGACGGACGCAGAGCTGAACCGCCAGCACTACTTCGATCTCGAGGACAGGTACGGCCCGGAGGTCTACAACGCGGTGGCCGCGTTCATGCAGACCGGCCCGGTCTTCGCGCTGGTGCTCGAGGGGGTCGACGCGGTGGCCATCGTGCGCAAGCTGGTCGGCGCGACCTATCCGGACGAGGCGGCCCCCGGCACGGTCCGCGGCGATTTCGCGCACCAGAGCAAGGCGTACGCCAACGCCAAAGGGCTGCCCGTGGCCAACCTGGTGCACGCCTCCGCCAACCCGGGCGAGGCCAAGCGCGAGATCGACGTCTGGTTCGACCAGAACGAATTGCATGAGTACCGGACCCTGGCCGAGAGGTACGTCTCGTAGTCTGACCTACGTGCGGTACGCCTGATGAACTTTGCGGTTCGCGAGGTTCAAAGCCGCAACCGGCCGATCTGGTGGCGTTTATGCTTCGTCGGGGGCATCCCGGACGACGGTGCACCGCCGGTCGGACGGGACCTCAGCCGGCGTGTGGTCGGTCGGACCGCGCCCGGCGCCGCCACAACCCAAAGGACCTCCGACCTCCGGCCTCCTCGACGAAGGGCATTCATGCCACTGCGCATCACGGTTCTCGGCACGGGCTACCTGGGCGCGACGCATGCCGCGTGCCTCGCCGAGCTCGGATTCCAGGTTCTCGGCGTCGACATCAACGAGTCCCAGGTCAACGCCTTGGCCGACGGCAGCCTGCCGTTCCACGAGCCCGGGCTCGAGCAGTTGCTGCGCAGCGGCCTGGATTCCGGCCGGCTGCGGTTCAGCACCAGTTACCCCGAGGCCGCCGAGTTCGGCGACGTGCACTTCGTCTGCGTGGGCACCCCGCAGCGGGCGGATTCCGGGGCCGCGGACCTGTCCTACCTGCTGGGCTGCGTCGACGCGCTGGCACCGCTGCTGACCCGGCCGTGCCTGGTGGTCGGCAAGTCCACCGTCCCCGTCGGGACCAGCGAGATGGTGAGCGAGCGCCTGGCCCGGCTGGCCCCGGTCGGCCCGGCCGCCGAGGTGGCCTGGAACCCGGAGTTCTTGCGCGAGGGGCACGCCGTCGCGGACACGATGCGGCCGGACCGGATCGTGGTCGGGGTCCGCTCGGCGCAGGCCGAGGCGATCCTGCGCGAGGTGTACGAGGGACCGGTGGCCGCGGGCGTCCCGTTCCTTGTGACCGGCCTGCCAACGGCCGAGCTGGTCAAGGTGGCCGCCAACGCGTTCCTGGCCACCAAGGTCTCGTTCATCAACGCCATGGCCGAGGTGTGCGAGGCGGTCGGGGCCGACATCGTCCCGCTGGCCCAGGCGCTGGCGCACGACGAGCGGATCGGCGGGCGGTTCCTGGTCCCCGGGCTCGGATTCGGCGGCGGCTGCCTGCCCAAGGACATCCGGGCGTTCGGGGCGCGGACCAGGGAGCTGGGCATCAGCTCGGTCGGCTCGCTGCTCGGCGAGGTGGACGCGATCAACCTGCGGCGCCGGGCGCGCATGGTCGACCTGGCGCTCGAGCTGGTCGGCGGGTCGCTGGAGGGCCGCGCGGTCGGCGTGCTCGGCTGCTCGTTCAAGCCGAACTCCGACGACATCAGGGACTCCCCGGCACTGGACGTGGCCGGCACCGTGCACGGTCTCGGTGCACGGGTCACGGTCTACGACCCGGCCGCCATGGACCGGGCCCGGCAGGTCCACCCGGAGCTGGAGTACGCGGGCTCGATGCTGGAGGCCGCGGACGGCGCCGACGTGCTGCTGCTGCTGACCGAGTGGCGTGAGTTCATCGAGGCGGATCCCGAGGTGGTGGGCAAGGTCGTGGCGCAGCGCAACATCGCCGACGGGCGCAGCGCGCTCGACGCCGACCGCTGGTGCACGGCCGGCTGGCGCTACCGGGCACTGGGCCGCCCGGACGCGACCGCCAGCGCGGACAGTGTCACCTTGACCGGCTGAGACCGTGGCCGCCGAGGTTGGGGGAGGTCATCTCCCCGGGCCGGCACCGGCCGGCCCGCACGCCGCCACGCCGTCGGGCAAGCCCAGGGCCAGGTCGCTCGGCATACCGTTCGAGGGGACGCCCGGCCGGTGGAACGCGATCACCGACGTGCCCGGGGTGGAGGTCGGCTACACCACGCTGATCCGCGGCGCGTCCGTGCGCACCGGGGTGACCGCGATCCATCCCCGCGGCGCGGCGGGCGCCGGTGACCCGGTGACGGCCGGCTTCTGCTCCCAGAACGGGAACGGCGAGATGACCGGCCTGTCCTGGATCGGCGAGTCCGGCACGTTCGCCGGGCCGGTGGCCATCACCAACACCCACGCGGTCGGGATCGCGCACGCGGCCACCGTGGCGTGGGCGGTCAGGCACCATCCGCACCTGGCCGACTGCTGGCTGCTGCCGGTCGTGGCGGAGACCTGGGACGGCTACCTCAACGACATCAAGACGCCGAACCTCACCGAGCAGGACTGCCTGGACGCGCTGCAGGGAGCGGCCTCCGGCCCGATCGAGGAGGGCTCGGTCGGCGGCGGCACCGGGATGAACTGCTATCAGTTCAAGGGCGGCAGCGGCACCGCGTCGCGGCAGGTGTGGTTCGCGGGCACGACCTACGCCGTCGGCGTCTTCGTCCAGGCCAACTTCGGGCGCCGGGACGAGCTCACCCTGGCCGGCCTGCCGGTCGGCCGGCTGCTGGCCGATAACAACCCCATGGCCGGGCCGCGGGCCAACCCCGGCGGCGCCGGCTCGGTGATCGCGATCGTCGGCACCGACGCGCCGCTGCTCCCGCACCAGTGCGCGGCGCTGGCCCGCCGGGTGACGCTCGGCCTGGCCCGCACCGGCACCACCGGCTCGCACTTCTCCGGCGACCTGTTCCTGGCCTTCTCGACCGGCAACCCGGGAGGGTTCACCCCCAGCGGCGACGTCATGCTGGGCGAGGCGGTCGTGGACTACGACCACCTGCGGTTCGTCCCGTGGGGCTTCATGGACGCGTTCTACGCGGCCGTGGTGCAGTCCACCGAGGAGGCCGTCGTCAACGCGCTGGTCGCCAACGAGGACATGACCGGCCGCGACGGCCACCGCACCCCGGCCCTGCCCCGCGACCGGGTCGCCGAGCTGTTCCGGTCGCGGAGCACGGCCTAGCCGGGCGTACTGATCGCCTGCTGGTCGAGTTGCTGGTTGCGTTACTGGTCGAGCAGGGCGGCGTCGGTTCCGCCCTCCTCGCCCAGGATCGAGCCGATGCGGGCGACCGCGTCGGGGCGCTTGGAGCGCAGCCAGGCCACCACGCCGACGCCGATGAGCAGCCACACGATGGCCAGGTAGGGCGTCCACTTCAGGATGCCGGGCGGGGTCGGGTGCACCGAACCGTAGAGCGCCGCCCCGAACACCACGGCGCCGATCACCGGGACCAGCACGTGCACCAGCGGGTTCCAGCGGCGGGTTTGCCTGGTCCGGTGAAAGAACACGATGCCGCCGATGCAGATCATGATGTACACGACGATGATCAGCAGCGTGCCCGCGGTGGCCCAGAAGTAGTAGTTGCTGAACGGCTGGCCGAACGCGCTGTCCGAGAACGGGTAGCCGACCAGCAGGGCCATGACCGTGGCGACCGCGACCACCGCGAGCGTCGCGTTGACCGGGGTCTTGAACCGCGGGTGGGTGTGCGCGAACTGCCTCGGGAGCACGCCCTCGCGGCCCATCGCGAACAGCGTCCGCGATCCGGCCGTGGCGCACGCCACGCACACGATGAACGCGGCGGCCAGCCCGCCGAGCTCGACCAGCGTGCCCACCCACGGCGTGAGGAACTTGCTGGCGATCGTCTGCAGCGCGACGGGATCGTTGCCCCAGGCCACGCCGTTCTTGACCCCGAAGCCGATCGCCATCGCGTAGGTGGTCCACAGGTAGAAGATGACCGCGAACGCGGTGGCCGCGATGATCGCGATCGGGATGTACCGCCGCGGGTTGGCCGTCTCCTCGCCGAAGTCGGCGGCGGTCTCGAAGCCGATGTAGGAGGTGACGCCGAGGATGATGCCGTAGAACACGCCGTTGAAACCGCCGCTGACGGTGTGCCCGAAGCTGAACGCCGACAGCGCCTGGCCGTGGCTGCCGCCCTTGACGGTCGTGACCAGGTCGACGACCACGATCACGGCCACGGTCACGACGCCGACCACCAGCTGGGTGCGGGTGGTGACCTTGATCCGGACGACGGACAGCAGCACCAGCAGCGCCATGCCCAGGAAGAAGAACAGGATCCACCAGTCGGGATTGAGGCCGAGCAGGTTCGCGGCCAGGTAGCCGACCCCGGACATGGTCATCGGCACGAAGCAGATCATGCCGGCGAAATACAGCCAGCCGGCCATGAAGCCGCCTTCCCGGCCAAGGCTGCGGCTGGCGTAGGTGTAGGCGTACCCGGCCGAGGCCATCCGCCGGGTGAAGCCGATCACCACGAACGCGAGCGCCAGGCAGGCGATGCCGCCGAGCAGGAACGCCAGCGGGGTCGAGCCGCCCGCGACGATCGCCACGCCCGACACGTTGAGCAGCATCGCCATCCCCGGCGCGATCACGGATACCGAGATCGCGATCGCGTCCCAGATCCTGAGCGAGCCGTGCGCCAGCTCGTCCTGGCCGGTGGCGGCCCGCAGGCCGCTTTCCACGTCTGCCATGGGTGGTCCTCTCCCTAACTTCATCTCCGGCGTCATGTCCGGGCTGCCGGATCTGGCTCGGCCATCAGGACGGTGCTGTCGTCCAGGTAGTAGTCGAATGCGAGCGGGGTGCAGTCCCGTTCTTTGATCCAGTTCAAGAACGCGACATGTGCGGGGTGGTCCTGGTAGCGACGCAGCGTCGGCTGGTCAGGGAACTCGGTGTACAGGAGGTAGCTATAGCCGCGGGTGCGCTGCCCGGTGAGATCCGCGCCGAACCGGCACCGGGTCATCAGGCCGATCTCGGCCGGCCAGCTCGCCACCATGGCCCGCATCGCGGCCGCCTCCGGCCCGGACAGCGGCTCCGGGAAGCTGAACAGGACGATGTGCTGCAGGCTCACGCTGGCTCCGCTGGCTGGGGATCAGAAGAACTCGAAGTACTCGCGCATCTCCCAGTCGCTGACCTCCTGCCCCTCGGGCGGCGGGTTCTCCGCCACGGCCGCCCGGTAGCGCGCCAGCTCGGCGCGCTTCATCTGCAGCAGGTAGTCGACCAGGGTGGCGCCGAACGCCTCGCGGTAGAACTTGTCGGCGTCGAGGGCGTCGACCGCGTCAGCGAGCGACGTGGGCAGCATGGGTGCGGCGGCGACGTAGGGATCGGCCTCCACCGGGGGCGGCGGCTCCAGCCCGCGGCGGATTCCGTCCAGGCCGGCCGCGATGTTGGCGGCCAGGTAAAGGTACGGGTTGGCGGCCGGCTCGCCGATCCGCATCTCCACATGGCTGCTGCCGTCGCCCGGCGAGCCCTGGACCCGGACCAGGGCGCCGCGGTTCTCCACCCCCCAGCACACCCGGTCCGGCGCGAACGAGTAGGGCCGGTAGCGCTTGTAGCCGTTCACGGTGGGAGTGGAGAACGGCATCATCGGCAGCGCGTGCTCGAGCAGCCCGGCCACCCACCGCCGGCCCAGCTCGGACAGCGGCGCGTCCGGGCTGGCGAAGGCGTTGCTGCCGTCCTGGCGCGAGATCAGCGACTGGTGCAGGTGCCAGCCCGAGGAGAAGAAGTTCGCCAGCGCGGGCCGGCACATGAAGCTGGCCAGCAGGCC
>JASIJN010000307.1 GCA_030050125.1 Streptosporangiaceae bacterium
GCGCCTGGGGCGGACGGGGCGGATCGGGGCGGCCGGGACACGCCACCCGGACGGACCAGCCGGACACACCACCCGGACGGACCAGCCGGACGCGCCACCGGACCGACCACCGGGACGCGCCACCCGGACAGACCGCCCGGACGCGCCACCCGGACAGACCACCCGGACGCGCCACCCGGACAGACCACCCGGACGCGCCACCCGGACAGACCACCCGGACGACGCCCACAGCGGTGTGTGTGCGCAAAGTGTCGTTATAACGACCGATTCCGCACACACAGCCAGGCGGACGGGGCGAATGGGGCGCGTGGGGCGGACCGGGGCGGCCGGGACACGCCAGCCGGACACACCAGCCGGACACGCCAGCCGGACGCACCACCCCGACGGACCAGTCGGACGCACGAGCCGGACACGCCACCCGGACGGACCAGCCGGACACGCCACCCGGACGGACCGGCCGGGGCCGGCAGCGGCCTACGCGGCGGCGACGGTGGTCACGATCCAGGCCAGAACCAGGGCCTCCTCGCGCCACCGGTCGTAGCGGCCGCTACGGCCCCCGTGCCCGGCCACCATCTCGGTCCTCAGCAGGAACGGCCCGCCCTTGCCGACCGCCTGCAGCCTGGCGATCCACTTGGCCGGCTCCCGGTACAGCACGCGGGTATCGTTCAGCCCCGTCACCGCGAGAATCGGCGGATAGGCCTGCGCGGTCACGTTCTCGTAGGGGGAGTACGACTTCATGTACGCGTAGACCCGCGGGTCGTGCAGCGGGTCGCCCCACTCCTCCCACTCGGTCACGGTCAGCGGCAGCGACGGGTCCACCATCGACGTGACCACGTCCACGAACGGCACCTGCGCCACGATGCCGCCGAAGTCCTGCGGCGCGAGGTTCGCCGCCGCCCCCACAAGGAGCCCGCCCGCCGAGCCACCCCGCGCGACCAGCCGCGACGTCGTCGTCCAGCCCCGGTCGGCCAGGTGCTCGGCACACGCGACGAAGTCGGTGAAGGTGTTCTTCTTGTGCAACAGCTTGCCGTCCTCATACCAGCGCCGCCCCATCTCGCCGCCGCCGCGGATGTGGGCGATCGCGAAACCGAAGCCGCGGTCGAGCAGCGAAAGCCGCGGGACCGAGAACACCGGGTCCGAGGACGCCTCGTAGCTGCCGTACCCGTAGATCAGGAACGGCGCGCTGCCGTCGCGGGGGTAACCCGCCCGGCACACCAGCGAGATCGGGACCTGCGTGCCGTCGGCGGCCGTGGCCCACTCCCGGTACTGGACGTAGTCCTCGGGGCGGTACTCCCGGCCGTCGGGCAGCGGCAGCACCGGCAGGCGCTTGAGCAGGGTCAGGTCCCCGCTCGCCATGTCGCAGTCGTACACCGAGTCCGGCGTGACCAGCGAGGCGTAATGGAGCCGGAACAGCCCGGCGGAGTATTCGAGGTTGGCTCCGGGCGAGACGGTGAACACCGGCTCGGGGAACGCAACCTCGTACCCGGCCGGGTCGGGGCCGGTCGCGTCCGACCGGATGACGCGCAGCCCGGTGAGCCCGTGGCGGCGGAAGTAGACCACGATGAAGTCGGCGAAGGCGTCCACGTCGAGCAGGCGCGTGTCCTCGCGATGCGTGATCATGGGCGTCCACGTCGCCGGGTCGGTCACCGGCGCGGTGGCCAGCTCGAAGTTCTCGGCATGGTCGTTGTGCAGGATGAGCAGACGGCCGGCCCCGTCGCCGCCCGCCTGGTGCTCGACCCGGTACTCCACGCCCTGCCGGCGCGGCGCGATGACGCGGAACTCCCCCTCGGGCCGCGCGGCGTCCAGCAGCCAGGCCTCGCTGGTCACCGAGCTGGCCAGGGCCAGGACCAGGTAGAGCTCGCTGCGGGTCAGCCGCACGCCGACCCGGAACTTCTCGTCGGCCTCCTCGTAGATCAGCGCGTCGTCGGCGGCGGCCGTGCCGACCGCGTGCCGCCACAGCCGGTACGGCCGCCACGCGTCGTCGACGGTGGTGTAGAACAGCGTCGAGCCGTCCAGCGACCAGGCCACCCCGTAGTCGGTGTTCGGGATCTCGTCGGCCGCCGTCTCCCCGGTCTCCAGGTTCTTGATCTTGAGGGTGAAGCGCTCGTCGCCGGACAAGTCGGTGGAGTACGCGAGCAGCCGGCCGTCCGGGCTGACCTCGAACGCCCCGATCGCGAAGAAGCGCCGCCCGCCCGCAAGCTCGTTGGCGTCCAGCAGCACCTCCTCGCCGTCGAGCGGCGAGCCGTCCGGGCTGATCGGAGGCCCGGCGTCGTCCGGGCGGACCGCCCGCCGGCAGAACACCCGGTACTGGTTCCCCTCGACCATCCGCGCGTAGTACCACCAGCCGCCCTTGCGGCTCGGCACCGACAGGTCCGTCTCCTTTGTCCTGGCCTTGATCTCGCCGAAGATGACCTCGCGCAGATCCGCCTGGCCGACGGTCATCGCCTCGGTGTAGGCGTTCTCCGCCTCGAGGAACGCGATCGTCTCCGGGTTGTCCTTGTCGGCCAGCCAGGCGTACTCGTCGACGAACGTGTCGCCGTGAAACGTGCGCTCGTGACGGATCCGCGGGGCGGCCGGCGGCTGCGGGGTCTGGGACACGGTGCTCATGGACCCGGAGTCTATGGGCGGCTCCGGATCAAGCATCGAGAATTTGAACGCTCAGGCCCGGGGCGGGACGGGGCCGCCACGGGCTGCTCTGGCTCGGCGGCACCCCGGGCGGATACGCTGCGATGACCGGGGAGAAGCTGATGATCGTCGCGATCGAAGCCCCACTGGGCGCGGGGGTGCTCACGCATGCGGGCGCGACCGCGGCCCTGCCCGCCCGGGGGCTGGGCATCGCCGCGCTGACCACCTGGCTCATCGACGCGGGCAGCGGCCTGTACATGCTCTGGACCTGGATCTCCCGGGGCGGCCTGCGCCGCCAGCGCTCCAGCGACCGCCTGGCTCCGCGCGTGGTCTTCGGGCACTTCGGCATGGCCAGCACCGGCCTGCTGGTGTGGGTCAGCTTCCTGGTCAGCGGCCTGCACATCCTGGCCTGGCTGGCGGTCGGCTTGCTCATGCTGGTAATCGGGTTCGGGATCTCCACCGTGACGCTGTGGACGCCTTTCCCGGCCCAGCGCGCGGGTGAGCAAGACGCGCGGGCCGACCCGGACGCGGCGAGCGCGTTCGCTACCCCGGAGGTGATGAGCGGGCGGGTGACCGACGAGATGCTGGCCCAGGCGCTCAACGACGAGGTCCTCCTGGCCAAGCTCATCGACGGCGTGCTGGCCAGCGTGCCGGCCGACCCGTCCCGGTCCGAGCGCAGGCCCCGGCCGCATCTGTCCACGATCGTCCCGGCCGGGCATGGTCTGGCGGCGATCGCCACCTTCGTCCTCGCGGTGCTCACCGCCGTGGGCACGGCGAGATAGGCCTCCCGCGGACCTGTCCAGCGACGCGTGTGACTCGCTGTGATCTGATGGTTATGAACCGTGGGCGGATCGATGCCAGGCGGGAGCAGAAGCCAGGAGCGGGCCGAGGAGGCAGTGGTGGCCACAACGGACGGCGAGAGCAGCAACGTGCAGGAGCGGATGCTCGGGTCGCTACCGGGTGCCGCGGCGCTCGGCCGGGGGCCGATCACCGACGGCGATTTCTCACGTCATCCGTATGACGATCCGGCCGCCGGCTGGGGCGCGGCCATAAGCGTCGGGCACGTCCTCGAGGAGCATGGCATGCCGATCGAGGGGATTCGCGCGATGTTCGTGATGAACCACGAGAACGGTGGCTTCGACTGCCCGGGATGCGCGTGGCCGGACGACCCCAGCGGGCTTCGCCTGGATCTGTGCGAGAACGGCATCAAGCACGTCACCTGGGAGATGGCCGGCCAGACGGTCGGCAGGGACTTCTTTGCCGCCCACACCGTCGGCGACCTGGCCGGCTGGACCGACTACGACCTCGAAAACGCCGGGCGGCTTGCGGAGCCGATGCGCTATGACGCGGCGAGCGACCGGTACCTGCCGATCTCCTGGCAGGAGGCGTTCGAGCTGGTCGGCAGCACGCTGCGCGGCCTGGCCAGCCCGCATGAGGCGGCCTTCTACACCTCGGGGCGGCTGAGCAACGAGGCGACCTTCCTGTACCAGCTGTGGGCGCGGGAGTTCGGTACCAACAACCTGCCGGACTGCTCGAACATGTGCCACGAGGCCAGCGGCCGGGCGCTGACCGCCGCGCTCGGCACCGGCAAGGGCACGGTCGACCTCGTCGACTGGGAGAAGGCTGACGCGATCTGGCTGATGGGCGACAACGCCGCCACGAACGCGCCGCGGATGCTGACCTGGCTGGCCGAGGCCGACCGGCGAGGCGCCGCGCTGGTCCACATCAACCCGCTGATCGAGGCCGCGTCGCGGCGGACGATCGTGCCGCACGAGTTCGTCGACATGGCGACGTTCCACAGCACCAGGGTCGGCACGATGAACATGCAGGTGCGCATCGGCGGGGACATGGCCCTGATGCGAGGGGTGGCCAAGGCCGTATTCGAGGCGGCGGCCGATCCTGGCGTGCTCGACGGGGAGTTCCTGGAGCGCTTCACCCACGGCCTGGAGGAATACCGCGCGCTGTGCCAGGCCACGTCGTGGGACGAGCTCGTGCGAGGCTCCGGCGTGGACGAAGCGGCGATCCGGCGGCTGGCCGACTCGTACATCAAGTCCGGGCGGGTGATCATCGCCTGGTGCCTCGGCGTCACCCAGCACGAGCACGGCGTGGACACGGTGCGGGAGATCGTGAACCTGCTGCTGCTGCGCGGCAACATCGGCCGCGAGGGAGCCGGGCCGTGCCCGGTGCGCGGCCACAGCAACGTGCAGGGCAACCGCACCTGCGGGATCGACAATCGCCCGGACGGCCAGTTCCTGGACCGGCTCGCCGAGGTGTGCCACATCGATCCGCCGCGCGAGGACGGCCTGGACGTCGTGAACGCGATCCAGGCGATGCACGAGGGCCGGGTGAAGGTCTTCGTCAGCGCCGGCGGCAACCTGGCGCTGGCCGCCCCGGACCTCGCCTACACGTTCGAGGCGTTCCGGAACTGCGAGCTGACCGTGCACGTGGCCACCAAGCTGAATCGCAGCCACATCGTGCACGGCAGGCAGGCGCTGATCCTGCCGTGCCTGGCCCGGACCGACAAGGATCAGCAGGCGGCCGGCCTGCAGGGGGTCAGCGTCGAGGACGCGATGTCGATGGTGCACATCTCCTACGGGACGAAGGCACCCGACTCGCCCGGCATGCGTTCGGAATGCGCGATCCTGGCCGGCATGGCTCAGGCCGCCCTGCCCGGCAGCCGCACGCCCTGGCAGTGGTACGTCGAAGACTACGACCGGATCCGCGACACGATGGCCCAGGTGCTCGATGGCTTCGAGGACTTCAACGTCCGTGTCCGCCACCCGCACGGCTTCCGCCTCAGCCAGCCCGCCCGTGAACGCGGGTTCCTCACGCCCTCAGGCCGCGCCGAGTTCGGGCTCGCGCCGCTGCCCGACGACACCGACCCCGGCCCGGGACGGCTGATGCTCGCCACGATCCGCTCGCACGACCAGTTCAACACCACGATCTACTCCAACAACGACCGCTACCGCGGCCTCAAGGGCCTGCGCACCGTCGTGTTCATGAACTCCGACGACATGCGCGACCGCGGCCTCGGCGAGTTCGACCTGGTCGACATCACCAGTTTCAGCAAGGACGGAAGCAGGCGGGCCGTCTACGGCTACCGCGCCGTCCGCTACGAGATCCCGCGCGGCTGCGCGGCGGGGTACATGCCCGAGCTGAACGTCCTGTGCGGCATCGCCGACTACAGCACCCAAAGCGGGCAGCCCGTCACCAAGCATCTCCAAGTCGAGGTGACCGCCTCTCGCTCCTCGAGAGCGGGCCAGTGACCGCTGCCACCGCAGCAAAGGCGCGTTGCCGATGCTGGCTCCGGGGGCAACGTCAGCTGGTCACGACGGGCCGTGCGCCTCATCCGTGCTCAGACGACCGCACAGCCGGTGCGTCAGCACCTCGCGGTGCGGCAGGCGACAGAGCAGCCACACCGCCACGACCGCGCCGACCAGCGGCGCGAGCAGGTAGGTGGCAAGGAACCCGAATTGTCCCGCGAAGACGGCCGGCCCGAATTGACGGGCGGGGTTGTCGGATCCGC
>JASIJN010000308.1 GCA_030050125.1 Streptosporangiaceae bacterium
GCGGCCGAGCGCACCAACGGCCGCGGGCTTCAGCTGCCGTCCCAGCTCGCCTCGGCCTGGGGGGTCACCTACGCGGAGACGGCCAAGGCGGTGTGGTTCCGGATGTGCCTGGCCGGTCCCGGCCGCTCCGCCAGGTCTCGCGCCGCCGAGGCCCGCGTGTCCTAGCCCCCAGGTACCGCGGGACCGCCGACGAGGAGCGCGCCAGGCCCGGACATCCCCATCGTCAAGCCTCGCCCGGAGCCGAACCCCAGCCGGTTCGCGTCCGGACGACCTGCTTGGCCGCCGCCGCGGACCCGGGACGGTTCAGCGAGGGCGACGCCTCGCGGCTGCCGGATCTCGCCAACCTGTCTGCCCGGTGCTCCAACGGGCCAGGCTCAGGTCGGCCGACCCGACCTAGCCGCGCGCCGCCCCGCGCCGCGCCCCCCTCCCCGGCGCGCCCTCCTTCGTCGCGCCCTCGTTCGGCACGCCCCCCTTCGGCGTGCGCTCCTTCGGCGTGCCCTCGTTCGCGATGCCCTCGTCCAGCACGCCCTCCTTCGGCGTGCGCCCGTTCGGCGCGCCCTCCTTTAGCGTGCGCTCCTTCGCCATGTCCTGTTTTGGCGGGGAATACTTCGGTGGTGCGTCTTTCGGCGCCGCCTCCTTCGCCCGTGCGGGCTGCTGTTGCCGCGCGCTCCGGCGCTCCCCGGCCAGCCGCGGCGTGAAGACCTCGCCGCGCAGGGCCCGGCCGACAAGATCTACCGAACGCGCCGTCTCGACCAGCCTGCGGCCCTCGGCGCGATATACCTCCAGCACGGCATCCACGCCGCCGGGCGGCAGGCTGGCCAGCTCGGTGCGGGCACTCCGGTAACCGTCGCGCGCTCCCTGGACGCACGCGGCCAGGTGGTGCCTGGCCAGCACCGCGAGCGCCAGGGGATGCCGTCGCAGCACGCCGTGCAGCCGGTAGTCGGGCGGCACGACATCCAGCAGCCAGGTCACCGCCGTCTGCTCGAATTCCTCGCTGTCCGGCGGATGAACGCCGGCCGGCCAGCCAGGAGGGACGTACCCTGCCATGACCCCCAGGCTATCATCTAAGTCGAACGAGTATTCGATGCCGTAGCGGGGCGGGACGTCTCCGCAGGCGGGCGGCGGTCGCGTGGGCGCGCGGCGCGGGGCGCACCGTATCCACGGGGGCGCGCCGTGTCGGTGGGCGACGAGCCAGGGGCGTGTCCGCGGCCCTGGTTACGCGCGGCCAGAAGCGGCCGGGCGGGATGGCTCACGCGAGGATTTCCGTTACAGATTCCCGAACGAATAGACTGTGTGCGCCGTGGTCCCGGCGCCTCCCCTGGTCAACCTGGAGCCTTTCCGCATGCCCGCTCGCACTGCCCGCCTCGCCACCCGCGATGACCTGCGCAACGTCGCGATCGTCGCCCACGTCGACCACGGCAAGACCACCCTGGTCGATGCGATGCTGTGGCAATCTGGCGCGTTCCGCGCGGGCGCGCAGGTGGCCGAGCGTGTCCTCGACTCCGGCGACCTGGAGCGGGAGAAGGGCATCACGATCCTGGCCAAGAACACCGCGGTGCGCCATGGCGGGCTGACGATCAACATCGTGGACACGCCGGGGCACGCGGACTTCGGCGGCGAGGTCGAGCGCGGCCTTTCCATGGTCGACGGGGTGCTGCTGCTCGTCGACGCCAGCGAGGGCCCGCTGCCGCAGACCAGGTTCGTATTGCGCAAGACCCTCGAGGCGCGGCTGCCGGTCATCCTCGTGATCAACAAGGTGGACCGGCCGGACGCCCGGATCGCCGAGGTCGTGGACGCCTGCTACGAGCTGTTCCTGGACCTGGACGCGACCGAGGAGCAGATCGAGTTCCCGATCGTCTATGCGTCGGCCCGGGCGGGCCGGGCGTCGCTGCAGCGGCCCGACGACGGCTCGCTGCCCGATTCACCGGATCTCGAGCCGCTCTTCGAGGTGCTGCGCGAGCACGTGCCCGCGCCCGCGTACGACCCGGACGAGCCGCTGCGGGCGCACGTCACCAACCTGGATGCCTCGTCCTATCTCGGCCGGATCGCACTGTGCCGGGTACACAGCGGGCAGATTTCCCGGGGCCAGCAGGCGGCCTGGTGCCGCCGGGACGGGTCCATCGAGCGGGTGAAGATCAGCGAGCTGTTCCGGACCGAGGCGCTCGAGCGGGTCCCGGCCGCGACCGCGTCCGCCGGGGACATCATCGCGGTGGCCGGCATCAGCGACATCATGATCGGGGAAACGCTGGCCGACGTGGACGACCCGCGGCCGCTGCCGCTGATCAAGGTCGACGAGCCGGCGATCTCGATGACGATCGGCGTGAACACCTCGCCGCTGGTCGGCCGCGAGAAGGGGAGCAAGGTCACCGCGCGCATGGTGCGCGACCGGCTGGACCGGGAACTCGTCGGCAACGTGTCGATCCTGGTGCTGCCGACCGAGCGGCCGGACACCTGGGAAGTCCAGGGCCGCGGCGAGCTTGCCCTCGCGGTGCTGGTGGAGACCATGCGGCGGGAGGGCTACGAGATGACCGTGGGTCGGCCGACCGTGGTGCTCCGTGAGGTGAACGGGCAGCGGCACGAGCCGGTGGAGCGGCTGACCGTGGACGTGCCGGAGGATTACCTCGGCGCGGTGACCTCGCTGCTGTCCCAGCGCAAGGCGCGGATGGAGAACATGACCAATCACGGGACCGGCTGGGTGCGGCTGGACTTCGTGGTGCCCGCCCGTGGGCTGATCGGGTTCCGCACCGAGTTCCTCACCGATACCCGGGGGACCGGCATCGCCCATCACGTGTTCGAGGGGTACGAGCCCTGGTCAGGCCCGCTGCGGATGCGGCCGACCGGGTCCCTGGTGGCGGACCGGTCCGGGCCGGCCACGCCGTACGCGATGTTCTCGCTCCAGGAGCGGGGCACGCTGTTCGTGCAGCCGGGGACCGAGGTGTACGAGGGAATGATCGTCGGCGAGAACTCCCGGTCCGACGACATGGACGTGAATATCACCAAGGAACGCAAGCTCACCAACGTGCGGCAGTCCTCGGGCGAGGAACTGGAGCGACTGATCCCGCCGCGGCTGCTGTCGCTGGAGCAGGCCCTGGAGTTCTGCGCGGACGACGAGTGCGC
>JASIJN010000038.1 GCA_030050125.1 Streptosporangiaceae bacterium
CCGCGGCCTGGTAGTCCACCATGATCACGGCTTCCAGGCCTGGCAGCTCGGCCTGGATGTCGGCGACCTGCGGCCGCCGGTCGAACCAGCGCCCGCCGTACGGGTAGCCGTCCACCGCGATCAGAACCTTCGGCGAGATCTGCGCCAGCCGGTCGATCACGCTGCGGGCGCCGAAGTCCGGTGAGCACGAGGACCAGATCGCGCCCAGGCTCGCGGTGGCGAGCAGGCCGATCACGGCCTCGGGGATGTTGGGCACGTAGGCCGCGACGCGGTCGCCCCGGCCGACGCCGAGCGCGCGCAGCCCGGCGCGCACCCGCGCCACCTCGGCGGCGAGTTCTCCGTAGCTGAGCGTTCCGCTGCGCCCGGCCTCGGACCGGAAGATCAGGGCCGTCTTGCCGGGCTCGGTGCCCGCGGTCCGCAGCGCGTTGCGCGCGTAGTTGAGCGTGGTCCCGGCGAACCAGGTGACGTCCGGCATCGGCCCGCCGGACAGCACCGGACCGTCGCCCAGGTGCCCGAGCACCTCGAAGTAGCGCCACAGCGACGCCCAGAACGCCTCGGGCTCGGCCACCGACCACCGCCAGAGCTCGTCATATCCGCGCAGATCCGGGCCTCCGGCGGAACCGAGCCAGCCCGCGTACCGGGTGATCCGGGCCTCCCGGATGGTGCGCTCGCTCGGCCGCCACAGCATGGCCCCGTAATCACGGCCGCCCAGCGCGGCGGTGACCTGGTCGCGAGCTGGCTCGTGGCTGGGCACTTCGGCAGGCATAGGCATCAGCATGCGGCGTCCGGTACGTCCTGGCAACGACAACCCGGGCCGGGACCGGTCACCTGGACGCCTCGTCGCCCGAGCCCGCGCCCTGCCGTGACGAGCCCCGCCCCGCGACCAGGTAGCGGCGCAATGCCACGACCGACCAGATCGCCTCGACCGCCCCGAACGGCCAGGCGCCGGACAGGAAACCGTAGCTGCTGGCCAGCACGCACCCCGCCGCGAAGGCCAGCACGAACCCACGGTGACGGCGCTCCAGCGCGTACATCGCCATCATGAACGTCAGGGCGGCAACGCCGTAGATCGTCAACCCCACGTCGTGCAAGGCTACGACGCCTGTGCGGCTGGCGGAAACCGCGCCGGCGGACCGGCCGCGGGTTCAGCCCGCGGAAACCGGGCTGGTCAGCCGGTCGACGGCGCGGACCACGGCGGCGGTGTCGGCGAGATCGTCGAGCACCAGGTCCGCGCCCGCCTCGCGCAGCTCGCCCGCCGTCGACCGTCCGCTGGCCACCGCGACGCAGCGGGCCCCGCCGATCCTGGCCGCCTCCACGTCCCGGCCGGAGTCCGCCAGGTACACCACGGCGACGATCTTCCCGCGGTATTTATCGGCCGCCCGGCTGCGGGACTGCACCAGCTGGGCGCCCTTGGGATAGATCTCCGACCCGTACCCGCCGATCTCGAAGTCGAAGAACCGGTCCATGTCGAAGGCCCGCAGCTTCACCACCGCGTTCGGGCGGATCGTGCCGGTCAGCACGGACTGGATCACGCCGGGCAGGCCGACCACGGCCGCCACCGCGTCCCTGGCCCCGGGCAGCGCCCGTCCCTGCGCCGACAGCTGATCGCCCCGGGCCTCGAACGCCGCGGCCAGCTCCCTGGTGTACCTGGCCAGCAGCTCCTGACCGGCGAACTCGGCCGGGCCGGGCACGGCCACCTCGTTCAGCGCCAGGGCCTCGAAGAAGATCTCCGAATCCGTCCGCCCGGCCATCTGCGGCAGGGCCACCAGCGGGCGCCCGGTGACCCGGCCGAACGCGTCGGCGTAGGCGTCCCGCGAGACTCTGGCCACATCCACGAGGGTCAGGTCGATGTTCCATAGCACCAGACGGAAGATGGAGGCCTCCGGTCTCGTCGCTCTCGGGCCGCTGACACGGGCTCCGTGACGGGGGCGCCGGTCGTCGTCCCCCATTCGCTGAGCTTATCGGCCCGGGCGCGTCCGCGACCCCCGGTTACCGGCGCGGGCCCGCCCGCGACCCCCGGTTACCGGGGCGGCCCCGCCCGCAGCCCTCTAGCCCATGTGCGGGTAGCGGTAATCCACCGGCGGGACGAACAGCTCCTTGATGGTCCGGGTGTTCACCCAGCGGATCAGGTTGAAGATCGAGCCCGCCTTGTCGTTGGTGCCGCTGGCCCGCGCCCCGCCGAACGGCTGCTGGCCGACGACCGCGCCGGTCGGCTTGTCGTTGATGTAGAAATTGCCCGCCGAAAAGCGCAGTGTCCGCGTCGCCTCCGCGATCGCGGTCCGATCCTGCGCGATGATCGACCCGGTGAGCGCGTACGGCGAGATGTCCGCCGCCTGTGCCACGACGTCGGCGTACCGCGCGTCGTCGAAGACGTACACGCCCAGGATCGGGCCGAAGTACTCGGTGGTGAAGATCTCGTCGGTCGGGTCGGTGGACTCCAGCACCGTGGGCGACACGAAGTAGCCCTCGGAGCCGTCGGTCTCGCCGCCGGCCAGCACCCGGATCGACGGCCGGGACCTGGCCCGGGCCAGGGCGTCGGCGTGGGTGGCGAACGCCGCGCCGTCGATGACCGCGCCCATGAACAGCGACAGGTCGGCCGCGACGTCGCCCATGGTCAGCGAGGACACCGTGGAGACGAAGTCGTCTCCCATCCGGTTCCAGACCGAACGCGGGATGTACGCGCGCGAGGCGGCCGAGCACTTCTGGCCCTGATACTCGAACGCGCCCCGCACCAGCGCGGTGGTCAGCACCTCGGGGTCGGCCGACGGGTGGGCGATCACGAAGTCCTTGCCGCCGGTCTCCCCGACCAGCCGCGGGTAGCCGCGGTAGCCGGCGATGTTCTCCCCCACCGTGCGCCACAGGTGCTGGAACGTCCCAGTCGACCCGGTGAAGTGGATCCCGGCCAGGTCCGGGTGGGACAGCGCCACCCGGGACACCGCGGCTCCGCCGCCAGTGACCATGTTGATCACTCCGGGCGGCAGCCCGGCCGCCTCCAGCACCCGCATCAGGTAGTGCGCGGACAGCTGCTGGGTGTGCGACGGCTTCCACAGCACCACGTTGCCGAGCAGCGCGGGCGCGGTCGGCAGGTTGCCGGCGATCGACGTGAAGTTGAACGGGGTGATGGCCAGCACGAATCCCTCGAGCGGGCGGTACTCGAGCCGGTTCCAGGAGCCGGGCCCCGACACCGGCTGCTCGCCCAGCAGCCGCCGGGCGTAGTACACGTTGTAGCGCCAGAAGTCGATCATTTCGCAGGCCGCGTCGATCTCGGCCTGGTGCACGGACTTGGACTGGCCCAGAATGGTCGCGGCGTTGACCGTGGCCCGCCACGGCCCGGCGAGCAGGTCGGCCGCGCGCAGGAAGATGGCCGCGCGGTCGTCGAAGGACAGCTCACGCCACCCGGGCGCGGCGCGGCCGGCGGCGGAGATGGCCGCGGTCACGTCCTCGTCGGTGGCCGCGCCCATGTGGCCGAGCACGTGCCGGTGGTTGTGCGGTTCGACCACGTCGACGCGCTCGCCCGAGCCCATCCGCTGCTCGCCGCCGATGGTCATGGTCAGCTCGGCGTGCTCGCCCGCGAGTTCCTTGATGCGGTTCTCCACCACGGCACGCTCCTGGCTGCCCGGGGCGTGGGTCCTGACCGGCTCGTTGACGGGTACGGGGACGTTGGTTACTGCGTCCATCGCGGATCGGCTCCCTGCGTGACCATGCTTGGTTGGGTTCCCTCGTCGCATGATAAGCGGGCCGCCCGATCAGCCGGTAACGTGCCAAAGCTCCTGGGTCGCGTACCAGAGCAACTCGTGGCCCTCGGCCCCGTCCACGGTGAACTTGGCGTCCTCGTCCCCGCTGTCCGCGGCCGGCAGGGCCTCGACCGCGGCGGCCACGTCGGCCTCGGCGCCCGGATCGTCGATGTGGCCCGAGACCACGTCGGCCAGCCGGACCGGGACCCCGATCTCCACCAGGGCGGGCTCATCGAACCCCGCGACCGCGGTCACCTGGCCCGGCGGAACCTCGGCCGCGAGCACCACCCGCAGGTGCGGGGCACCAGGTTCGGTCAGCAGCATCCGCAGCGACGCCCGGGCCGCCTGGATCATGGCGACGTACTCGAGTTCCTCCTCGTCGCCGCTGGAGTACCACTCGCGCAGGGCGGGCGTGACGGCATAGCCGCGGGCCGGCGCCGCGGTCTGCGCCTCGCCGAGCAGCTTGGCCAGCGCCGGCAACGTGAAAGGCAGGTACACGCGCATCTGGGTCCCCGAACAGAGAGCTGATCCCGAGTGTGCCAGTGATACCGCGCCCCGGCGGGAAAATCACGCGCTCCGGGGCCGGGTCGGCCGCACATCAGCTCGGCGCGTGCTCCACCTCGGCCGGCCGCGGACCCCGGGCCTCGATGTCGCCGGGCGGCCCGGGAGGCCCCGCGGCCTCGCGTTCTGGCTTGCGTGGCGGAACCGGGGACCGGCTCAGCGCGGCCAGCACGGCGGTCACCGCCGCATCGAGGGGCTCGTGCTCCCAGACCCGGACCACATCCCAGCCCGCCGCGGCCAGCGCGGCGTCCGCGGCCCGGTCGCGCTCGACGTTGCGGCGCAGCTTGGGCTCCCAGTACCAGACGTTGTTCGCGGGCTTGGAGCCGTGCTCGGGGCAGGCGTGCCAGAAGCACCCGTCGACGAACACGGCCACCCGCCGGGCGGTGAACGCGATGTCCGGCCGGACCCGCTTGCCGCCGGCCAGGTCGAGGCGGTAGTCCTTGCGGAACCGGTACCCCTGGCGGTGCAGGGCCCGGCGCAGCGCCATCTCCGGCTTGGTGTCGGTGCGCCGGTTGGCGCGCATGTTGGCTGAGCGTGCTTCGTTCAGCGGATGGGGGTACTCGCCCACTCGCCTCAGCCTAGGCCGCGCGCCCGTCGCCGCGGGGATGAACTGGGCCGCGAGCCCGTGCTCAGGCCAGCGGGAGGCCGAGTCGCTCGGACAACCAGGCGACGGTGGGGCCGGGCTCGCGGTGATGCAGGGCGACCAGGCCGACCTCCTGCGCGGCCAGCACGTTGGCCTCGACGTCGTCGATGAACACGCACTCCCGCGGCTCGAGGCCGAGCAGCGCCGCGGTGTGCCGGAAGATCCTTTCCTCCGGCTTGCGCATGCCGACCTCGGCCGAGATCACCACCACGTCGAACAGCTCGGGGAACAGGTGCCGGGGATAGTCGCCGTTGCCCCAGGAGTTGGACAGCAGCGCGGTGCGCAGCCCGGCCCGGCGCAGCGAGCGGACCAGGTCGTGCATGGCGGTCTCCAGCGCGGTGGCCGCGAACATCCGGGCCAGCAGCCCTTCGGCCTGCACCGGCCGGCCGTCGGCGTGAGTCAGCCGCTCCGCGAGGCGCCGCTCGAACTCCTCGTTCGTGCTCTCGCCGCGTTCAAGGGCGTGGATCGGGTTGTCCGCCCCGTCACCGTAGGCGTCCGAGACCCACGTCCGCATGACCTCGACGTAGGTGCGGCGGTCGATCTCGTCCGCACGGATCCAGGCATCGACGGTGTCGAAGATGGGGTTGGTCATCACCCCGCCCCAGTCGATGATCACGCCGCGGATCGCGGGCCGGGCGGCCTCGCCGGGGGCTTCGGGCCGGGCTGATGTGGTCTCTTCAGGCACAAACTCGATGGTAGGGGACCGTGCGACCCGGTCGCAGGGGGCAGGCGGGGCGGGCGCGCGGGCGGGGCGGACGCGGCGGGTAAGGCG
>JASIJN010000309.1 GCA_030050125.1 Streptosporangiaceae bacterium
CGGCGGGCGTCCCGGCGCCTGGCCTTGCGCCGCCGGGCGCGACGACCACGCCCCTGGCCGCGCCCGCGGCGTTGCCGCCGGGGATCGCGTCCTCCACCACCGGGTCCTCCTGCCACTGCACCTGCAGGTTGAACAGGCTGGTGACGGACTCCTCCTTGATGCCCTCCATCATGGCGCTGAACATGTCGTAGCCCTCGCGCTGGTACTCGACCAGCGGGTCGCGCTGCCCGTACCCGCGCAGGGCGATGCCCTCGCGCAGGTAGTCCATCTCGTAGAGGTGCTCGCGCCACTTGCGGTCCAGCACCGACAGGACCACGCGCCGCTCGAGCTCGCGCATCATCTCCGGGGTCAGTTCCCGCTCCCGCCGCTCGTAGGCGCCCAGCGCGTCCTGCTGCACCAGCTCGGTGATCAGGTCGGCGGACAGCCCCGAGCGGTCCCCGCCGGCCTCATCGATCAGCTGGTCGACCGTCATGCCGCCCGGATACAGCTGGCGGAACGCACGCCACAGCTGGTCCAGGTCCCATTCCTCGGGGAAGCCCTCGGCCGTGGCGCCCGCGACGTAACCGGCCACCACCTCGCCGATCATCCCCTCGATCTGCGGCCTCAGGTCCGCGCCCTCGAGCACCTGGCGCCGCTCGTCGTAGACGACGTGCCGCTGGCGGTTCATCACGTCGTCGTACTTGAGCAGGTCCTTGCGGATCTCGAAGTTCTGCTGCTCGACCTGGGTCTGGGCGGACCGGATCGAGCGGCTGACCGTCTTCGACTCGATCGGGACGTCCGGCGGCGTCTTGAGCCATTCCATGATGTGCGCGACCTTGTCGGCGTTGAACATCCGCATCAGGTCGTCTTCGAGCGACAGGTAGAACCGCGACTCGCCGGGGTCGCCCTGGCGCCCGGACCGGCCGCGGAGCTGGTTGTCGATCCGCCGGGACTCGTGCCGTTCGGTTCCGAGCACGTACAGGCCGCCGGCCGCGACGACCTCTTCGTGCTCCTCGGCCACCGCCCGCTTGGCCTTCTCCACCGCCTCGGGCCAGGCGGCCTCGAAGTCCTCGGGCGTGTCCACCGGCGACAGCCCGCGCTGGTGCAGCTCGAGGTCCGCGATGAACTCGGGGTTGCCGCCGAGCATGATGTCGGTGCCGCGGCCCGCCATGTTCGTGGCCACGGTGACCGCGCCCTTGCGGCCCGCCTGGGCGACGATGGTCGCCTCCCGCTCGTGGTACTTGGCGTTCAGGACCTCGTGCGCGATGCCCCTGCGCTTCAGCATCTTCGACACCAGTTCCGACTTCTCGACGCTGGTGGTGCCGACCAGGACCGGCTGGCCCGCCTCGTGCCGCTCGGCGATGTCGTCGACCAGCGCCTCGAACTTCGCCTGCACCGTCTGGTAGACCACGTCGGGCTGGTCCGCCCGGATCATCGGCATGTTCGTCGGGATCGGCACCACGCCGAGCTTGTAGGTCTGGTGGAACTCGTTCGCCTCGGTCATGGCGGTGCCGGTCATCCCGGCCAGCTTCTTGTAGAGGCGGAAGTAGTTCTGCAGGGTGATCGTGGCCAGGGTCTGGTTCTCGTCCTTGATCTGCACGCCTTCCTTGGCCTCGATGGCCTGGTGCATGCCCTCGCTGTAGCGCCGGCCGTGCAGGATCCGGCCGGTGAACTCGTCCACGATCAGGACCTCGCCGTTCATCACGACGTAGTCCTTGTCCTTCTTGTACAGCTCCTTGGCCTTGATCGCATTGTTGAGGAAGCTCACCAGCGGCGTGTTCACCGACTCGTACAGGTTGTCGATGCCGAGCCAGTCCTCGACCTTCTCGACGCCGGGCTCCAGGATGCCGACCGTGCGCTTCTTCTCGTCGACCTCGTAGTCGCCTTCCCCGTCCTCGCCGCGCCGCAGCCGCGGGGCGATCTTGGCGAACTCGAGGTACCAGCGGCTGTTCTGATCGGCGGGCCCGCTGATGATCAAGGGAGTGCGCGCCTCGTCGATGAGGATCGAGTCCACCTCGTCCACGATCGCGTAATGGTGCCCGCGCTGGACGCACTCGTCCAGGCCCCAGGCCATGTTGTCCCTGAGGTAGTCGAAGCCGAACTCGTTGTTCGTGCCGTAGGTGACGTCCGCCGCGTACTGCTTGCGCCGCTCCTCCGGGTCCATCTGGGCCAGGATCACGCCCACCTCGAGGCCGAGGAACCTGTGGATGCGGCCCATCCACTCCGAGTCCCGCTTGGCCAGGTAGTCGTTGACCGTGACCACGTGCACGCCGTTGCCGCCCAGCGCGTTCAGGTAGGCGGGCAGCACCGCGGTGAGCGTCTTGCCCTCGCCGGTCCTCATCTCGGCGATGTTGCCCAGGTGCAGCGCGGCGCCGCCCATCAGCTGCACATCGAAGTGCCGCTGGCCAAGGGTCCGCTTGGCCGCCTCGCGGACCGTCGCGAACGCCTCGGGCAGGAGGTCGTCGAGCGACTCGCCGTCGGCGTGCCGCTGCCGGAACTCCTCGGTCATCGCGCGCAGCTCGGCGTCGCTCAGCGCCGCGAAGTCATCCTCGATCGAGTTGACCTGATCGGCTATCCGCTTGAGCTTGCGCAGGATCTTGCCCTCGCCGGCGCGAAGGACACTATCGATGATGGCTGGCACTTACGTCGCGCTCCTCGCGGATCGTGTGGTCCTTGGGCGCGGTGCGCCCGACCGGGCAGGTGCATCGCGGCGGGCTCCTGACACCGTGCCTACAGCCATGGTAGGCGAGACGCGGGGTGAAACCGAGCCCTCGCCGCGAGCCCGATACCCTAGGGGCTGGTGCTCCCGGCCGGAGCCCCGTCCGCAATGATAGGCACCCCGAGCAGGCGGACGAGCAGTCGCCCGGAGGAGAGGAGCGGCACGAATGTCGAATCAGGTCGAGCCCGGCCCCGTCGGCAGCGTGGCCGCCGGGCCGGGGCCCGCGGGCCTGGCCGAGCAGGCCGCGTTCGTGCCGCAGACCCCCGGGGCCCCGGTCTCCTACCCTCAGCCGTACCACGGCCGCCCGGTGTCCTGGGTCGCGGTCTCCGCCATCATGGTCGCGTTCCTGATGGGCGGCCTCGCCCTGGTCTTCGGCCCCACCTGGTGGCTGTTCTATTTCAGCATCGGCCTCGCCTGCCTGGGCGGGCTGCTCGCGCTGGCCACCAACATCATGGAGGACTGGTACTAGACACCGCGGCCCTCCGGCCCGGCTGAGCTGGCCCGGCGCCGCGGACGGGAGGAAATGTCGGTGCCCCGGGTTAGGCTGCTCGTTCGTGGCCGGTCAACCCCTCCCCGCCCCGCAGCTAACCCTTTCGCCGGACGATGCCCGCCTGATCACGCTCCGGGCCCAGGGATTCGTCGGCGCGCGGGCCCGGCGCGGCGGCGTCCCCGCCATGCTGCGCCGGGTCGGCGCCGTCCAGCTGGACACGATCAGCGTGCTGGCCCGCTCGCACGAGCTCGTCGCCTACTCCCGCCTCGGGCCGGTCTCGCGGGAGCGGATTGAGCGCGCGTACTGGCATCCGCGCCAGGCCGCCGCGTTCGAGTACTGGTCGCACGCGGCGTGCGTCCTGCCGGTCGAGGAATGGCCGTACTACGGGTTCAGGCGGCGGGCGCTGCGGCGCCGGGGCGTGCGCTGGCACCAGAGCCACCCGGACGTGTGCGAGAAGGTGCTGGCCAGGATCCGCGCGGAGGGGCCGCTGACGACCACCCAGCTCGGCGGGGCCAAGGCCGGGGGTGACTGGTGGGACTGGTCGGACACGAAGGTCGCCGTGGAGTGGCTGCTGGACACCGGGGAGGTCATCTGCGCACGGCGGACCGGCTGGCGGCGGGTATACGACCTGCCGGAGCGGGTCCTGCCGCCGGGCCTGATGAACGCCGACCCCTCCGACAGCGAGTGCGTCGTTCACCTGGCCGGGGCCGCCGCCCGCGCGCTCGGCGTGGTGACCCGCGCCGACCTGACCGATTACCAGCGGCTGCGGTGGGGCGGCGCCGGCCAGGGCCCGGACGGCCAGGCCGTCGAGCCCGACGAC
>JASIJN010000310.1 GCA_030050125.1 Streptosporangiaceae bacterium
ATCATTCGATCTACAAGACCGGGGCCAAGGAGATCGCCGCCCAGGACGGGACCAGCATCACGTTCATGGCCAAGCCGAACGAGCGCGAGGGCAACTCCTGCCACATCCACCTGTCGCTGCGCGGCGAGGACGGCAGCCCGGTCCTGGCGGGCGACGACCCGCACGGCCTGTCCCAGGCGGGCGAGCAGTTCCTGGCCGGCCAGCTCGCCGCGATGCGGGAGCTCACCCTCTGGTACGCGCCCAACATCAACTCCTACAAACGCTACGTCCCGGGCAGCTTCGCGCCCACCTCGGTCCGCTGGGGCCCCGACAACCGGACCTGTGCGCTGCGCCTGGTCGGGCACGAATCCTCGCTGCGCGCGGAGAACCGCGTCCCCGGCGGCGACGTGAACCCCTACCTGGCCGTGGCCGCGATGATCGCCGCCGGCCTGCACGGCATCGACAACGAGCTGCCCCTCGAGCCAGCGGTCGACGGCAACGCCTACCTGGACACCGCGGCCCGGGTGCCGCACACCCTGCGCGACGCGCTCGAGCTTTGGGAAAAGAGCGACCTGGCCCGCCAGGCGTTCGGCGCGGACGTCGTCGAGCACTACGCCAACTACGCCCGCGTCGAGCTGGCCGCCTACGACGCGGCCGTGACCGACTGGGAACTGCGCCGCTGCTTCGAGCGTCTCTAGGACCGCGCGCCTTCGTCGAGGGGGAGTTCAGGCATGTCTGAGTTCACGGTGCTGAACCCGGCCACCGAGCAGCCGGTGACGACGCTGACCCAGTCCACCGCCGAGGACACCGACGCGGCGATCAGCCGGGCAGCCGCGGCCCAGGACGGCTGGCGTGCCGTGGCTCCCGGGGACCGGGCCGCCCTGCTGCGCCGGTTCGCGGCCGCGGTGGACGCGCACCTCGGCGAGCTGGCGGGACTGGAGGTGGCCGGGTCGGGGCATCCGGTCGGCCAGGCCCGCTGGGAGGCGGGGCAGGTCCGCGACGTGCTGCTCTACTACTCCGCGGCGCCCGAACGGCTGATCGGCCAGCAGATCCCGGTGGCCGGCGGCCTGAACGTGACCTTCCACGAGCCGGTCGGCGTGGTCGGCCTGATCGTGCCGTGGAACTTCCCGATGCCGATCCTGGCCTGGGGCATGGCGCCCGCCCTGGCCGCCGGGAACACCGTGATCGCCAAGCCGGCCGAGCTGACCCCGCTGACCGCGATCAGGATCGGCGAGCTGGCCGCGGAGGCCGGCCTGCCGGACGGGGTGTTCCAGGTGCTGCCGGGCAAGGGCAGCGTGGTCGGGCAGCGGCTTGTCGACCACCCGGCGGTGCGCAAGATCGTCTTTACCGGCTCCACCGAGGTCGGCCGGCAGATCATGGCCGGCTGCGCGGCCCAGGTCAAACGGCTCACGCTGGAACTCGGCGGCAAGAGCGCCAACATCGTGCTCGCCGACGCGGACCTGGAGCGGGCCGCCGCGACCGCGCCGTACGCGGTGTTCGACAACGCCGGGCAGGACTGCTGCGCACGGTCCCGGATCCTGGTGCAGCGCCGCGTGCTCGACCGGTTCATGGAGCTGTTCGAGCCCGCGGTCAAGGGCGTGGCGGTCGGCGACCCGGCGCTGGCCGGCACCGAGATGGGCCCGCTGATCTCCGCGGCGCACCGGGCGCACGTCGCGTCCTACGTGCCCGAGGGGGCCCCGGTGGCGTTTCGCGGCAGCGCGCCGGACGGCCCCGGCTTCTGGTTCCCGCCGACCGTGCTCGCGCCGGTCGGGGCGGACGACCCGGCCTACACCGAGGAGGTGTTCGGCCCGGTGGTCACGGTCACGCCGTTCGAGGACGAGGCCGAGGCGATCGCGATCGCCAACGACACGAACTACGGCCTGTCCGGCTCCATCTGGACCCGCGACGTGGGCCGGGCGATCCGGGTGGCCCGGGCGGTGGAGAGCGGGAACCTGTCGGTGAACTCGCACTCCAGCGTCCGGTACTGGACCCCGTTCGGCGGGTTCAAACAGTCGGGGCTGGGCCGGGAACTGGGGCCCGACGCGCCGGACGCGTTCACCGAGACCAAGAACGTCTTCATCGCCACGGATTGAGCGGCGGGAAATACGGAGTGAGTGTGAGCAACGAGGAGAGCCCGGCCATGCGGCGCCTGCAGGACCGGGTCGCGGTCATCACCGGAGCGGGCAGCGGGATCGGCCTGGCCAGCGCGCGCAGGCTCGCGGCCGAGGGCGCGACGGTCGTGGCGGTCGACATCGACGAGGCGGCGGGAAAGGCCGCGGCCGAGCAGACCGGCGGCACGTTCATCGCGGCCGACGTGTCGAACGAGGACGATGTGCAGCGGCTGTATGAGTCGGTGGCGGGCCGGCATGGCCGGGTAGACGTCGCGTTCAATAATGCGGGTATTTCTCCGCCGGAGGACGGCTCGATCCTGTCGACCGACCTCGACACCTGGCGCCGGGTTCAGGAGGTCAACCTGGCCTCGGTCTACCTGTGCTGCAAGCACGTGATCCCGTACATGCGGCGCCAGGGCAAGGGCTCGATCATCAACACCGCGTCGTTCGTCGCGGTGCTCGGCGCGGCGACCTCGCAGATCTCCTACACCGCGTCCAAGGGCGGGGTCCTGGCCATGACCCGTGAGCTCGGCGTCCAGTTCGCCCGGGAGGGGATCCGGGTCAACGCGCTGTGCCCGGGCCCGGTGAACACGCCGCTGCTGCGCGAGCTGTACGCCAAGGACCCCGAGCGGGCGGCCCGGCGGCTGGTGCACATCCCGCTCGGCCGGTTCGCCGAGCCGCAGGAGATCGCCGCGGCGGTAGCATTCCTGGCCAGCGACGACGCGTCGTTCATCACCGCGTCGGAGTTCCTGGTCGACGGCGGGATCTCCGGCGCGTACGTGACGCCCTTGTGACCGGCTGGGACGGGAAGGTTGTTCGATGGCTGACGGTGTGAACACCCCGCTGATCGGGATCAGCGCGTACTCCGAGCAGGCGCGCTGGCGCGTCTGGGATGCTCAGGCCGTCCTGCTTCCGCGGCCCTACACCGACCGGGTGTCGCAGGCGGGCGGCATCCCGGTGCTGCTGCCGCCGGTGCCCGGCATCGCCGAAGCGGTCGGCCGGCTGGACGGGCTGATCCTGTCCGGCGGCGGGGACATCGACCCGGCCCGGTACCACGCGCAGCCCGCGCCGCAGACCGGCAGCGTGCGCGAGGATCGTGACACGGCGGAGTTCGCGTTGCTCGCCGCCGCGATGTCGCGGCGCCTGCCGGTGCTCGGGATCTGCCGCGGGCTCCAGGTCATCAACGTGGCCAGGGGCGGCAGCCTGCACCAGCACCTGCCGGACGCGGTCGGCCACGACGGGCACGCCCCGGTGCCCGGGGCGTACGGAGCGCACCCGGTGCACGTCGCCCACGGCAGCCGGCTCGCCGCGATCCTCGGCCACGACGAGGTCGACGTCCCGATCAGCACGCCCACCCACCATCACCAGGCGGCGGACCGGCTCGGCGACGGGCTGACCGCGACCGCCTGGGCGACCGACGGCACCATCGAGGCCTTCGAGCTGGACCCCGACGTGAGCCCGTTCGTGCTGGCCGTCCAGTGGCATCCCGAGGCGGGCGACGACCCGAGCCTGTTCCGCGCCCTGGTCGCCGCCGCGCGTGACCGGTCCGCGGCCACCGCCCTCGCGTAACCCCCGGCCCGGCGAGCGCCGGGTGGCCGTAGACTCGCGTGCGTGTGTTCCCCTCCGGCCGTGGAGATCAGCGGCCTGGTCAAGCACTATGGCCGTACCGTCGCGGTGGCCGGCCTGTCGCTGCGGGCTGAGCGTTCGCAGGTGACGGCGATCCTGGGGCCGAACGGAGCGGGGAAGACCACCACGATCGAGATCTGCGAGGGCTACCGGCGGCCGGACGAGGGCACGGTGCGCGTGCTCGGCCTGGACCCGGTCAAGGACTCGGGCCGGCTGCGGCCGAGGGTCGGCGTGATGCTGCAGTCCGGCGGGATCCCGACCGCGGCCAGGGCCGGCGAGTACCTGCGGGTCATGGCCCGGTTCCACGCCAACCCGATCGACCCGGCGCTGCTGCTCGACCGGCTCGGCCTCACCGGCTGCGCCCGCACCCCGTTCCGGCGGCTGTCCGGCGGCCAGCAGCAGCGGCTGTCGCTCGCCGCGGCGGTGATCGGCCGTCCCGAGCTGGTGTTCCTCGACGAGCCCACCGCCGGGCTCGACCCTCAGGCCAGGCACGCCACCTGGAGCCTGATCAGCGGCCTGCGGGCGGCGGGCGCTGGCGTCATCCTGACCACTCACTACATGGAGGAGGCGGAACGCCTGGCCGACCGGGTGGTCGTGGTCGATCACGGGAGCCTGGTCGCGGAGGGAACCCCGGCCGAGCTCACCGGCACCGCGGGCCAGCTCAGGTTCCGGGCCGAGCCCGGCCTTGACACCGACAGCCTGGTCGCCGCGCTGCCGCCGGGCAGCGCGGCCAAGGAGTCGCCGGCCGGCTATTACGTGGTCGAGGTGCACGACCGGGTCGATCCCAGGCTGCTCGCCGCGGTCACCGCGTGGTGCGCCGAGCACGGCGTGCTCGCGCAGAACCTGCGGATCGAGAGCCGGACGCTGGAAGACGTGTTCCTCGAGCTGACCGGGCGGGAGCTGCGATCGTGACCGAGATCACGCAGATCACACAGGAGTGGCCGGCCCCGGCCCCCGGCGCGGCGCCGCCGCCGCGGATGATCGGCGCGCAGGCCGGCCTCGAGCTGCGCACCCTGCTGCGCAACGGCGAGCAGCTGGTGCTGACCGTGATCATCCCGGTGCTGCTGCTGGCCGCGTTCAGCCAGGAGAACCTGGTCAGCTACGGGCCGGGCCCGCGGATCGACTTCCTGGCCCCGGGCATCCTGGCGCTGGCCGTGCTGTCCACCGCGTTCACCAGCCAGGCGATCGCGACCGGGTTCGAGCGCCGGTACGGGGTGCTCAAGCGGCTGGGCGCCACGCCGCTGTCGCGGCGCGGGCTGATCGCCGCCAAGACGCTCACCGTGCTGGCCATCGAGTTGCTGCAGTCGGTCCTGATCGTGGTGGTGGCGCTGGCGCTCGGCTGGAGCCCGCGCGGCGGCCCGGCCGCGGTCGCCTGGTCGGCGCTGCTGATGATCGCGGGGACCGCGGCGTTCAGCGGCCTCGCCCTGCTGCTGGCCGGCACGCTGCGCGCGGAGGCCACGCTGGCCGCCGCGAACCTGGTGTACCTGGTGCTGCTCGGGATCGGCGGCGTGCTGTTCCCGCTGACGAAGTTCCCGGCCGGCGCGCGGCCGGCGCTGAAGCTGCTGCCGTCGGGCGCGCTGTCCGACGGGCTGCGGTCGGTGCTGCAGCACGGCACCGGGCTGCCCGCCCGCGACCTGGCGGTGCTGCTGATCTGGGCCGTGGCCGGGATCGCGCTCGCCGCGCGGTTCTTCCGCTGGGAGTGACGGGAGCCCGCGGTCACTGCCACACGCTCCCGGTCGCTGCGGCGTTCCGCCGGGCCGTTCGCCGCCGTTCCCCCTTCGGCGTTCGTGATCGCCGGCATCCTGTCGCTGCAGGTCGGCGCCGGCCTGGCCGGGCGGATGTTCGGCCAGGTGACGCCCGCCGCCATGACCGGGCTGCGGCTGTGGACGTCCGCGGCGATCGTGGGGGCGCTCGGCGGCCGCGGGGTGGCGCGGTCGGTCCGTGACGTGCTGCGCGAGCGGGCCTGGCGGGACGCGGCGGTGGTGCTGGCGTTCGGCGTGACGCTGGGCGTGATGAACTTCTGCATCTACCAGTCGTTCGCGCGGATACCGCTGGGCATCGCGGTGACGATCGAGTTCCTGGGCCCGCTGGCCCTGGCCGTGGTCTCGTCGCGGCGGCCGATCGACCTGCTCTGGGTGGGCCTGGCCGCGGCGGGCGTGGCGCTGCTCAGCAACGGCTGGGCCAGCCTGGCCCAGGCCGGCCAGCGGCACCCGGCGGGCGCCGGCCCGTGCATTGAGG
>JASIJN010000311.1 GCA_030050125.1 Streptosporangiaceae bacterium
GGCCGCCGCGGCCAGGCGCGCGAACCCGTCCGCGTCCCGGGGCGGCCCGCCCTCGTCCGCGATCACCTGGTCGGCCGCGCACGCCGCGCAGTCGTCGAGCAGCGCCCCGATGCCCGGGTACGGGCTGCGGCTCATGGCCAGCTTGGCGTTGACCGGCAGCCGGTCGGCGATCGTGCGCATGCCGGTCGGCACCCGCAGCAGGAGCAGCCGCCGTACGCCGGTCACCATGGCCGCGTCGGCCTCGGCCTCGGTGTCGAACAGCCGCACATCGGCCGCGTTCCCGGCGTCGACCAGCGCGGGATACGCGATGATCGAGGGGGAGGCCGCGTCGGCGAAGCCGGGACGTCCGCGACGGTCGGCCGGAGGCTGGCCCGGGCGGACGGCACGCGGGGGGGTCTGGGGAGGTCGTCCCCCCGAGGCAACACTGAATACGCGCGGCAGCTCGCCGATGGTCCAGTCCCTCAGGCCGGTGCGGACCAGGCCGCCCGCCGCCTCGGTCAGCCGGGCCTGCAGCCGGGGCCGCAATTGCTCGCGCAGCCCGTCCAGGTCCTTGCCCCGGGCCAGCTCCCGCGGGCCGTCCATGACCCGGAACGTGACCCGCAGATGAGCGGGCAGCCGGGACTCGTCGAACGCCTCGCGCGGGACCGGCACCCCGCCGATCCGGCCGAGCTCGGCGCTCAGCGCGTCGAGCAGGTTCCCGCGCGGCGAGCCCAGCCCGGCCACCGCCTCCCGCGCGGTGTCCGGCGCGGGCACGAACGCCCGGCGCAGCTCCTTGGGCAGCGAGCGGATCAGCTCGGTGACCAGCTCCTCGCGCCGGCCCGGCACCTGCCAGGCCAGCTCCTCCGCGCTGACCTGGCCCAGCGACGCCAGCGGGACGTCGACGGTCACCCCGTCGTCCGGCTCGCCCGGGGCGAACTCGTAGGACAGCGGCAGCTCGCCCCAGCGGGCCGGGAAGTCGGCGGGCCGCACCTCGCCGGCGGCCGGCCCGGCCAGGTCGGCCGGCGTGAACGTGAGCAGGTCCGGCGTCTGCCGGCGGGCCCCCTTCCACCAGGCGTCGAAGTGCCGCGCGGAGGTCACGTCCCTGGGTATCCGCTGGTCGTAGAACTCGAACACGGCCGCGTCGTCGGCGACCAGGCCGCGCCGCCTGGCCCGGTCCTCCAGCTCCCGCGCCTCCTCGAGCAGCCGCTGGTTGCGCCGGAAGAACTCGTGCCGGGTCTCCCAGTCGCCCTCGACCAGAGCCCCGGTGATGAACAGCTCGCGCGCGACCGCCGGGTCGACCTTGGCGTAGTTGATCTTTCGCTCGGTTACGATCGGCAGGCCGTAGAGGGTTATTTTCTCGAACGCGACGGCGGCTCCGCGCCTGGACTCCCAGTGCGGCTCGCTGTAGCTGGCCTTCACCAGGTGACCCGCCAGCGGCTCGGCCCATTCCGGCTCGATCCGCGCCGCCGTCCTGGCCCACAGCCGGGAGGTCTCGACCAGCTCGGCTGCCATCACCCACTGCGGCGGCTTGCGCGCCAGCGCCGAGTCGGGGAAGATCGCGAACCGGGCGCCGCGCGCCCCGGCGAACTCGGCCGGCCCGCGGCGGACCCCGGGCCGGGGGTTCGGCCCGCTGCCCGTTCCGCCGGGCTTCGCCTCCGTGTCCCTCATGCCGATGTGCGACAGCAGCCCGGCCAGCAGCGACATGTGAATCTGGTCGGCCGCCCCGGCCACCTCGGCCGGCTCGCCCCGGTCCCGGTCGGCCTTGATGCCCACCTCCCTGGCCGCCTGGCGCAGCTGCCCGTGCACGTCCTGCCACTCGCGCACCCGCAGGTAGTGCAGGAATTCGCGGCGGCAAAGGCGCCGGAACGCGGACCCAGATAGCTCACGCTGCTGATCGTTGAGAAAATTCCACAGGTTGAGGAAGGCGAGGAAGTCCGATCCGGGCTCGGCGAAGCGCCGGTGCATGGCGTCGGCGGCCTCGCGGGCGTCGGCGGGCCGTTCCCGCGGGTCCTGGATGGACAGCGCCGCCGTGATGATCAGCACCTCGCGGACGCAGCCGTGCCGGTCGGCCTCCAGGATCATCCGGCCGAGCCGCGGGTCGGCCGGCAGCCGCGCCAGCTTCCGGCCGATCCCGGTCAGCCGCGGCGTGCGGGCTCCGTCGGGGCGGACCGCGCCGAGTTCCTCGAGCAGCCGGATGCCGTCGGTGACCTGGCGGGCGTCCGGCGGGTCGACGAACGGGAAGTTCGCGACGCTGCCAAGGTCGAGCGCGGCCATCTGCAGGATGACCGAGGCCAGGCTGGTGCGCAGGATCTCGGGGTCGGTGAACTCCGGCCGCGAGGCGAAGTCCTCCTCGCTGTACAGCCGGATGCAGATGCCGTCGGAGGTCCGCCCGCACCGGCCCTTGCGCTGCTCCGCCGAGGCCCGCGAGATCGGCTCGATGGGCAGCCGCTGCACCTTGGTCCGCTGGCTGTACCGGGAGATCCGGGCCGTGCCGGGGTCCACCACGTACCTGATGCCCGGCACGGTCAGCGAGGTCTCGGCGATGTTGGTGGCCAGCACCACGCGCGGCCGGCGATGCGGCTGGAACACCCGGTGCTGCTCGGCCGCTGACAGCCGGGCGTAGAGCGGCAGCACCTCCAGGCCGGCCAGGCCGGGCTGGTCGGCCAGCGCCTCGGCCGCGTCCCTGATCTCGCGCTCACCGCTGAGGAAGACTATGATGTCGCCGGGTTCCTCTGCCCGCAGTTCAGCGACGGCGTCGCAGATGGCCTGGGGCTGATCCCTCGGCTCCTCCCGGGATCGGTCCGGGTCGGCCAGCGGCCGGTAGCGCACCTCGACCGGGTAGGTGCGCCCGGACACCTCGATCACCGGCGCGTCACCGAAGTGCTCAGAAAACCGGTCCGGGTCGATGGTGGCCGAGGTGATGATCACCTTGAGGTCCGGGCGGCTCGGCAGCAGCCGTTTCAGGTAGCCCAGGATGAAGTCGATGTTGAGGCT
>JASIJN010000039.1 GCA_030050125.1 Streptosporangiaceae bacterium
CCTCAAACTCGACGAACTGGTCACCCGCCGCTACCGGCTCGACGACATCAACCAGGCCTACCAGGACCTGGAAGACGGCAAGAACATCCGCGGCGTCATCATCCACGACGATTAGCCGCCGATAGCCCCAGATCGTACGGCGCGCCGCGAGCGCCGGCCCGAGACGGCTACGCCGCCGGCGTCTGCGAGATCCGTACCAGGTTGCCCGAGGGATCGCGGAACGCGCAGTCGCGCGGCCCCCACGGCTGGTCCATGGGCTCCTGCAGCACCTCCGCGCCGGACGCCCGCACCTTCTCGAAGGCCGCGCCGAGGTCGTCGACACGGAAGATGATCATCGGCAGAACGCCCTTGGTCAGCAGTTCCTGCAGGGCGTCGCCGTCCGCCTGAGACCGGCCGGCGTGCGGCTCCGAGAGCACGATCCCAAGGCCCGGCTGATCCGGGGTGCCGAGGGTGACCCAGCGGAACCCGCCCGAACCGACGTCGTTGTGCACCTCGAGCCCGAGCGCGTCGCGGTAGAAGCCGAGCGATTCGTCCACGTCGTTGACGGTGACGTGACAGTACTGGAGTGCGATCGTCATGCGGTCAACCCTAGGCGGCGGCTTCCCGGGCCGCTTCTTCGTTCCTGCTCGCCGCGTTCCTGGTCGGCCGGGTGCGCATCTTCGCCACGCACGCGGGCATCGCCGTCACGGCGCGGTGCTCACGGCCGCGATAGGCGCTCGGCGTCTGCCCGACGAGCTCCCTGAAGCGCGAGCTGAACGAGCCGAGCGAGGTACAGCCGACCGTCATGCACGCGTCGGTCACGCTCATGCCGGCCCGCAGCAGCGCCATCGCGCGCTCGATCCGGCGGGTCATGAGGTAGCTGTAGGGCGTCTCGCCGTAAGCCGCCCGGAACTGCCGCGAGAAGTGCGCCGGCGACATCAAAGCGTGCCGGGCCATGGCCGGCACGTCCAGCGGACGCGCGTACTCCCGGTCGATCAGATCCCGTGCCCGGCGCAGGTGCGCGAGGTTGGCGAGCTCCTGCGGGGTCATGAGGCGACGCTACCTGGTCTTTGCCCGTTGGGGGGATTCGGCATCCGTGAATCCGGCGAGTTTTCGGACGTTCTGAGCAGTTCGGCACCCGCACCGCGCGTCGAGGACGGACCCTTGCCCGGACATCTCGTCGGCACGCTCAGCATCCCTGTCCAGCGGTCGCGGCATGCCGCACCCTGGTTCTCGCTCCGCGACTTCATCGTGATTCTGATCATCATTGCCGTTGTCATCATTCTTCTCGCCGGCCCGGTGGTGGCCGGAGCCCTCTACGAGGTGCTCAGCCGGGGCGCGGAAAGAGCGATGCCCGGAACGTTCTTCACCGGCCTGGGCGTCCTGTTCATCGGCATCATCGTCGGCATCCCGCTCATCGAGTTCATAGGCCTCGGGCTGATCGGCGCCGTCGTGCTCGGCGTGATCATCGATAACTACTTAGTCCGGAACCGCCGCCCGCCAGCAGGCCGGCGCCTGAGCCCGGCTCAGGACCGAGCCGCGATCGTCGCGAATCGCCGCCGGGCGGCGTCGAGCTGGCCCAGGATGCGGGCCTTGACCTCGTCGCTGAGCGGGGTGTCGGGGCGGGCGATCAGCTCGGCCAGGACCGGGACCAGCGGCGCGTACTTGCCGGCCAGCCGGGTCAGGGCCGGCCCGGTGACGTGGATGAGCCCCGCGCCGTTGTCGGTGAAGTCGGAGGCCTTGATGACCCGGGCCCACGGGCTGCGCTCGAGGCTGTCGGCGACGTGCTCACGGTACTGGGCGTGCCTGTCCCGCCCGGGCCCGAACTCGGGGTTGGTGACCGCGGCGACCAGGCCGGCCACTCGCGGCCCGAACCGGGCGGCGATGGCGTCGAGCGCCTCGGCCCGGCCGCCACCGCCCGCGAGGTCGGCGGCGTGGTCCTCGACCGCGTCGTGCAGCAGCGCCGCGCAGATCACGTCGGCGTCGGCGATCCGGTAGTAGGTCATGATCCGGATGGCGACCCGGAGCAAGTGGTTGACGTAGGGCTCGCGCTGGCGCCGGTCGGCCGCGTGCAGCCGGGCGGCGAGATCCAGCGCCTGCCCGGTCCGGGTCCGGTCGGCGGCGGGCAGGCCCGCCGTCTCGATCGCGAACCGCTCCCGCAGCCCGGCCTCGCCGTGGCGGGAGGTGATCTCGTGCAGCGGCATCGTGGCCAGCAGCCGTCGTTCTCCGGGATCCATCGCGCCCCTACCGCCCCGCACTCCCGCCGCCGGTCACCGGCCATCTTCTTTCCAGCGTAGCCACGGCGCGGGTCATTCGCCGGCCGACAGCACCTTGCGGGGATGGGCGCCGTCGACGTAACCGAGGAACGGCGGGTAGATGTTGTAGCCGAGCAGTTCCTGAAGGCGTTCCGGCAGCTGCCGGACCACCCGGCGCGGCACCGCGAGGCAATGGTTCTCCTGCGGCCTGAGCCAGGCGGCGGCGTATTCCAGGATCACCCCGAGGCGCGGCAGGCCGGTGCGGTTGGGGCCGCCGCCGTGCCAGAGGCTGCCCAGGTAGAA
>JASIJN010000312.1 GCA_030050125.1 Streptosporangiaceae bacterium
GAGGCCAGCCGCGCGCGCCGGGCCCCCTCGCCGAACACGCCGGCGGGCGGATCGTCGTCGCCGAGCAACACGACCACGGCGGTCCGGGCCGACGGGTGCGCGGCCGGGTCCGCGGACGTGCACTGGATGACGAGCTCGCGCAGCGGGTCGGGCAGCAGGTCCAGGTCCTCGGGATCCGACGGGTCGGCCGGCCCGCCGACCGCGGCGAAGAGCATGGTGTGCGCCCAGGCCCGCATGTCCGCTGCCGGGGTGGCGGCGCCGTACGGAGGGGTGATCCCGAACTCGATCACCCGCGGCCCGCTGGCGCCGATCACCACGTACTCGGGCCCGAAGGCCCCGTGCACCAGCCCGGCCTGGTGGATGGCGGCCAGCCCGGTGGCGGTCCCGATGGCCAGCGCCTCGAGATCCGGGCCGTCCCACGCCCCTTCCTCGTTCACCAGCTCGAACAGGGACGGCCCGGCCACGTACTCGCGGACCAGGAACGCGTGACCGGCCTCGAACCCGGCGCCCAGGATCCGCGCCGCGCAGAACGGCGCCACCCGGGACGCCGCGTTCGCCTCGGCGGTGAACCGGTCCCGTGCCGCGCTGTCCCCCGCCCAGTCGCCTTCCAGCAGCGTGATGCTGACTTGGTTTCCCTCCGGGGTCTGACCGAGGTATACCGGAGTCCCGCCGGGCATCCCGGAGATCCGGCCGGTCAGCCGGTAGCGGCCCAGGCGCCTCGGGTCGCTGGCATGCAGCGGCGCGACGTGGGGCATAACTGGTCTCCGCGGGGGTCTTGCAGGACAGTTGCGCGGTTCGCACCATACGCACCTTGTGCCTGCTAGGGGCGCTGATCAAGCAAGTTATCTGGGGAGATTTTAGGGGGAATGCCGGGTGTCGTGCGATGTTGTGGGCCAGAGCGGCTACGACACGAACCGCCGGGGATGGGTTGTACGTGTACCAGGCGCCGGGACGTGACAGAATTCCCCGCCGGATTCGGGCACAACCGAAGCTCTCTGAGCGTTACATCCGCGCGATAGGCAAAGAAGACGGAGGGGTAAGGGCGCACATGGCTACCGACTATGACAGCCCGAGGAAGACCGACGACGAACTGACCGAGGACAGCCTGCAGGAGCTGCAGGCGCGTCGGATGGACAAGTCGTCGACGGCCATCGACATCGACCCAGACGATGTCGCGGAGTCGCTCGAGCTGCCCGGCGCGGATCTGTCCAACGAGGAGCTCTCGTTCCGGGTGATCCCGCGCCAGGCCGACGAGTTCACGTGCTCGAGCTGCTTCCTCGTGCACCACAGGAGCCAGCTCGCGGAAACCCGTGGCGGACAGCTTGTCTGCCGGGAGTGTGCGGCCTAGGCCGGTCCGGCGAGCCATGCCGGGGCCGGCGGGCCGCGTACCGCGCACGGCGGCGCCGTGCGCGGTTGCCGCCACGCCCGGGCGGCTCCCGCTATCCGCTGGCCCAGATCGCGCGCTCGTCCGCGCGGGGGTTGTTCGCCAGGCCCCCGCCCGGGCTGTCGAAGACCATCACGGGGTAGCTCTCATCACAGGCCGGCCAGCCGGGATCGCCGTCGCGGGCGAAGGCGACCCAGGCGGCGTGCATCCGCTCGGCTAGCTGCGCGGGCGGCGCCGTCCCGAGCGCCGGCTCGGCCCCCTCGGCCGACAGGTTGTCGAACACAAAGGGGATCTCCAGCGAGTGGCAGGCGCCGAGCCCGCTGACCGGGCTCGGCCAAGCGAACTCATACAAATAGGTCGCGGCGGCCGCGCCGCGGCGGGCGTCCGCCACGCTGAGCGCGGGCAGCCGGAAGTACCGGTCGGTGAGCAGGGCGCACGCGACGTCGCCGGGGGAGGCGCCCGGCCGGTTGGCCCGGTAGAGATCGGCCACCGGCCGCGGGATCCCGAAGACCGCCAGCAGGCCGGCCAGACCCGGTTCGTCCAGCAGCCCGGCCAGCCCGGTCGGCACCAGGAACAGCCGGAACTCCTCGGTCGTCGTGCCGGTCAGCAGCGGCACCGCGGATCCGGCGCCAGCCGCGATCGCCTCCATCGGGCGAACCGGGATCAGGTCGCCGTCCACCACGGGGATGAACGGCAGCGCGCTGGCCACGATCGTCGCGCCGAAGCGCGCCGGGTCCGCCCCGGCGGCCAGCGCGTCGCGCACCTCGGTCTGCGCCTTGATCAGCTCGGGCAGCCTGAGCACGGCCAGGCTCGCGGCCGTGGGCTCGCGGCCGAGGGACAGGCCGAGTTCCTTGGTCACCAGGGCCGCGTCCGCCGGGTCCGCCGCCGCCTGCACCGAGCCGCTCTGCGTGATCGCCCTGGCGAACAGGCCCCGTGCGCGGGGCATGGCCAGCAGCGTGGTCACGCTCATCGCGCCCGCCGACTCGCCGAAGACCGTGACGTTGCCGGGGTCGCCGCCGAACCCGGCGATGTTGTCGCGGACCCACTCGAGCGCCGCGATCTGGTCCAGCAGGCCGCGGTTGGCCGGAGCGTCGGGCAGCAGCGCGAACCCGTCCACGCCCAGCCGGTAATTGATGGTCACCAGCACGACGCCGTCCCGGGCGAACGCGTGGCCGTCGTAGATCGGCAGGGCCGAGTTGCCGTTGCTGAACCCGCCGCCGTGGATCCACACCATGACCGGAAGGCCGGCCCCGCCGGGATCGGGCGTCCACACGTTCAGGTTCAGCCAGTCGTCGCCCGGGATGTTCGGCTCGGGCAGCAGCTCGTCGAACGGCGCCGCGTAGTCCGGTTTCGGCGGGGTGGCGCCCAGCGCGCCGACGTCACGCACGCCGTCCCAGGGCTCGGGCGGCGCCGGGGCCCGGAACCGCAGCGGCCCGGTCGGGCTGGCCGCGTACGGGATGCCGAGGAAGCTGGCCACGCCGTCGCGTACCTGGCCGCGCACTGTCCCGTAGCGGGTGGTGACGGTGGGTTCCATGAGCGAACTTTGCCATGTTGGTGGTTTTTACGCCACGTCTGCGGCTGATCTCGGGCACTCTGCCTGATCGCGGTAGACCAGCAGCAGGGCCACGTCGTCGTCGGGCGCGTGGCCCACATACCGGGTCAGCTCGCGGCTGAGCCGTTCGACCAGGGTGCCGTAGGCGTCGGGGTCCAGGACGGAGGCGCAGCTGGCCAGCGGGAAGAAGGCACCGGCCGTGTTCCGCGCCTCGGTCGCGCCGTCGGTGTAGAACAACACCGCGTCGTGCTCGTGCAGCGGGATGGTGACCGGGATGCGCGGCTCGGGCCCGAGGTGACCCAGTCCCAGCGGCAGGCTGCCCTGGCCAGGATCGACGAACCTGGGCTCCTCCTCCCCGAGCAGCAGCGGGGTCGGATGACCGCAGCTGAGCAGCTCCATCTTGGAGCCGTCGGCGCTGATCTCGGCAAAGATCGCGGTCACGAACCCCTCGTCGGGTAGCTGGCGGCTCAGGCTGGTCTCGATCCGGGCCGCGATCGCGGCCAGGCTGTCCTCCTCGTGCGCGGCGTCGCGGAACGCCCCCAGCAGCGCGGCCGCGGTTTGCACCGCCGGCAGGCCCTTGCCCTGCGCGTCGCCGACGACCAGGCGCACGCCGGCCGCGGCGTCCACCACGTCGTACAGGTCTCCGCCGACCCGCGCCTGGGATGACGCCGACAGGTACTTCACCGCGAGCCGGACCGAGCCGAGCTGCAGGGGCACCGGGCGCAGCACGACCTGCTGGGCCGTCTCGGCCACCACCCGGACCTGCGCTAGTTCGTGTTCCCGGCGCCTGCGGACCGTGCTGGCCGCGATCCCGGCGGCGGTGACCGCAGCCACCGCCACCAGGCCGACCACGTCCGCGCGGCGCCCGGTCGCGTCCGCCACCGGGCAGAGCAGGAACATCATGCAGATCATCATGGCCAGGCCGCCGGCCGCCAGGGTGTATACCGCCCCGCCGATCGCCGCCGCCACGGCCGGGCCGACCGCCAGCAGCGGTACCAGCCCGAACATCGAACCTGTGATCAGCCGGGCCGCGGCGATCCCGACCGTCAGCACGAACGGCAAGGCCAGCAGCAGCGCGGAACTCGTTCTGTGTCGGATGACCCATCCCCCTCTGGACCCCTGGCCCGCGACCTGCGCGGACGCGCCGGGCAGTCACCACGGCTCAACCACCCCCAAGCATGGCTGCGCCCGCGCGCCTATCCCTGCGCGATCCCCCGAGGCGAGCGGAACGCACTGGCAGCGCTCGCCTTCACTGACGGCTGGCGGCACGCCAAACGCACGGGCCAGCTTTCTTTCCCCGGTGGCAATCTACGACGGTGAACCACGTGCCTGTCAAACCGGGCCCGCGCCAGGGGCGCCCGCGTAACACCGACCGGCGCTGCACCAGGTAGCGGAGCACCGCCGTCTCGCCGGCCTTCGACACGTCGGCCAGCCGCATCCGGCGCGCGGCGGATTGCGGCAGGCCGACGCCGGGGGTGACGAACCGGGGTGCCTCCTGGTCGCCGACGAAAAAGCCTCCGATCGTCACGTGCACTTCGTCGACGAGGTCGGCCCGCAGGAGCTGGGTGTGGACCTGCTCGCCGCCCTCCACCATCAGCCGCCTGGTGCCCCGCGCGCCGAGATCGTCCAGCGCTGCCGCGAGATCCACCTGCGCGCCGAGCGGGGCGATCTCGGCGAGATCGCCGAGCGAGGCACGCAGGGCGGCGGCCGCGCTGTCCGGGCAATAGACGAGCTTGTCGCCGTCCGAGCCCCAGATCCGCAGATCCGGGCCGAGATTTCCGCTGCGCGTCACGATCACCCGCAGCAGCTCCTCGGTGAGCCCGCGGGCCGCGCGGGCCGCGCGCCGCTCGGGTGATTTGATGCGAAGACGCGGATTGTCCCGGCGCAGTGTGGTCGCCCCGATCATGATGGCATCGCACCCCGCGCGGACCTCGTCTACCCGGTCGAGATCTTCCGTGCTGGACAGCACGAGCCGCTCCGGGCCGGTGTCGTCGATATAGCCGTCGATGGACTGGGCGACGGATAGCAGCACATACGGGCGCGGCATCCGGTGGGCCTTTCCGGGACTACCCGCGCTGAGCGTGGGACTTGGGGCCGACAAGGAGACTGGCGAGCGCGTGGTGGACCTCGTCGGTTGCCGAGTGTGACGGCCATCGGTGGCACAACGTGCGGTCCAGCCGGCGTAGTTCCATGACGATCCGGCCCGAGCCGGTCAGCTCGGCGATCCGAGCGGCGCGGACGCCGACAGCGGCGGCGTCCAGATCCCCCGCACTGGCGTAGGCGACCGCCTGCCGGGCGAGGTGCACGCCCCGTTCCCGGCGCAGGCTGTTCGGGATCCCGTCGATGGCCTTGCCGAACAGGGCTGCCGCCTTCTCGTGGTCGCCGAGGACATTCAGGCAGCGGGCCCGGGCCACCTCGACGTAGGCGGGCGTGAGCCATGCGGTCCACGGGGCGGACGGATCCCCGCCCGGGCGCTCGACGATCTGTGCCGCCTCATCCAGGGCCTGCTGGCATGCCCTGGCATTCCCGGCCAGAGCGTGGCCGTGGGCCTCGTAAGCGGCGCTGGCCGCGCGCAGTCTCGTCGCGCCGCCGGATGCGAGGTGGGCCGCGGCCACCGCGAGGTCGATCGCGGCGGCGGGATCGTGCATGTCGCCGGCCAACTGGGACTTGCGGGCCAGGACGAACGCGGCCCACTGCATGTCGCCGGCCATGTGCGCCCATTCCAGGGCGCGGTCGAGCCAGTACTGGGCGCTGCGAAATTCGGCGCAGTCCTGGTGCAGCCACGCCAGCGTCTCGGCGTACTGGGCCTGCACGACCAGCAGATCGCGGGAGTCGGCACCCGTGCGGCCCTGGCGAAGCTGCTGGATGAGGGCGAGTTGGTCACGGGCGACCGGCATGAGCGCACGAGGTCCGAACAGGCTGTCGTGATCGGATATCACGTCGCGGAACCGGCGGAAGTGCTCCACCGGCCGCACATCGTCGGTGCTGCCCACCAGCAGCGGCGCCGCCGCGTGGCGGGGCACGCTGAGCTGCGGACCGGTATCCCGCCCGGCTGAACCCGCGGCGGCGATCAACTCGCCTCTCGCGCCGAGGATCTCGTCCAGTTCGGCCGCGCACTGGGGGGAGGCGCGCTTCGCCCCGGTGCGGAGGTTGGAGATGTGCCCGGCGGTGTAGTTCGACTCGCGCGCTAGCTCGTGCACGCCAACACCCCGCGCCGTCATCAGACGGGTGAGCGCATCACCGAAGGCGGTCATGCTGCGTTCTACCGATCGCGTGAGTTTTCCTAGGCGCCTGTCGTCCGTATTCCGGTTTCCATTGTGGGCAACAGCTACAGGTTAAGCCTGATGCTCAGTTAGCTACCTCCTAACCGGATTGATACGTGCGCGAGGAGGGCGACCGAGATGACCTGTCCAGGCGAGGCGAGCGAGTCCGGGGAGACCGGCGACAGCGCCGCCTGCTGGCAGGAGGCTGCCCGTCTGCGCCGCGAGAACAGCGGGTGGGTCGTCATCTGGCTGGACCGGGAGGGCTGCTACCGGGCCTACCGGCGGCTGCCCGGCGCGCGCAATGACACCGCCCTGTCGGCTGCCACGGCGGCGGACATGGAGGCTCAGATCCGCCGGGCCGAGCAGGGCGCCGGCCTGTGACGGCCGGCCGCGGCGCGCCAGCATCCGGCCGTACGCCAGGTTGACAGCAACTGTATCTACCTGTAACCATACGCACCATGACGCCGTTGTCGCTGCCGCCAGCCTTGACCGCATGACCGCATGACCGCAGCGATGCGGGCGCTTCCGGCGCTCTGAAACCATGTCATACCTGGACAGTCTGCTGCAGCCGGCCTGCGTGGCGGTGGTGGGCGCACGCGACGACACGAGCACCTACGGCGGCCGGGCCTGGACCTACCTCAGGCGCGTCTACCGGGGCCCGGCCACCGCGGTCAACGCGCGGGCCGGGGCGGTGCGATCCGGGCCGTGCGTGGCGACGCTCGCGGAGGTTGACCCGGCCCCCGAGGCCGTCGTCCTGGCCACCCCGGCCGACACCGTGATCGGCCTGCTGGAGCAGGCGGGCGCCATGGGGACTCGGGCGGCGGTGATCTTCGCCCGGGACATGCTCGGGCGCGAGGAGCAGATCAGGGCCGTGGCCAGCCGGTGCCACCTGACCGTGCTCGGGCCCGGCTGCCTCGGCCTGATCAACACCAACGCGGGCGTGATCCTGTCCAGCTCGATCAGCCTCGAGCGCCCGGGCCGCCCCGGGCCGCTCGCGTTCGTCAGCCAGAGCGGTGCCCTGATGGGCCTGCTGCACGCGCGCGCCATCGACCTCGGCCTGGGCCTCGGCCTGTGCGTGTCGACCGGCAGCCAGGCCGTGCTGCGGGCCGAGGACGTCCTGCTCGAGATCGCCGAGCGGGACGACATCACGGCCGCGGGCGTGTACCTGGAGAGCATCGACGTGGCCCGGTTCGCCGCGGCGGCACAGGCGCTGGGCCAGCGGGGGATCCGGCTGGTGGCGCTGAAGGCCGGGGCGACCAGGGC